>JAUWSB010000032.1 GCA_030610255.1 Bacteroidota bacterium | reverse complement strand
GGATGCCTTGCTTGCGGAGGGGTTACTATTGGTTTAACATTTTCAGAAAAAATATATTCATCATTATATTTTCTATCAAAAATAAAATAGAAGTTATGCTCAGGATGTTGGATTGTAATCCTTTTTAAAGTTTCATAAGCTACCCAGCCTATTCCTTCTAACTTGTCTTTAATTAATAACCGTGTGTTGACTGCTATTTTCAAACCGTAAAACTAAATCTGTGATTAATATTTTAATATAAACCCGAATAATTATAATAAATTTGCACAAATTTATAATTTTTTCAAGATGCAACGAAAATTTCTGACTAATCTTGCATTACTTTTATTTCTTAATTTTCTTATCAAGCCCTTTTGGATACTTGGTATTGACAGGACGGTTCAGAATGTTGTAGGATTGGAAGACTATGGTTTTTATTTTGTTGTTTTTAATTTTGCACTTATTTTTAATATTCTGCTTGATTTTGGGATTACTAATTTTAATAACCGGAATATTGCCCAGCATAATTTTCTTCTGAACAAATATTTTTCAAGTATAGTTTTATTAAAATTACTTTTGTCTGTTGTTTATGTGATCGTGATATTTTCGATAGCATTAATAATGGGTTGGAATAAACAACAATTAATATTATTGTGCTTTCTCGCTTTCAATCAATTCCTGCTTTCTTTTATACTTTATTTGCGGTCAAATATTTCGGGATTGCTTCTTTTAAGAACCGAAAGTGTTTTATCAGTTCTTGACAGAATGCTAATGATCATTATTTGCGGAGTTCTGCTCTGGGGAAATGTTACAGAACAAAAATTTCGAATTGAATGGTTTGTTTATGCTCAAACTGCCGGATATAT
This sequence comes from Bacteroidota bacterium, assembly GCA_030610255.1. Classification (GTDB taxonomy): domain Bacteria; phylum Bacteroidota; class Bacteroidia; order Bacteroidales; family JADFUO01; genus JADFUO01. The sequence goes on along the minus strand of JAUWSB010000032.1, from coordinate 15,989 downwards.
TCTGACAGCATTAACAGCATTAATTATTGTTATAAAAAAAGCTCATTTTAAACGACTTAATTGGAACCGCCCATTCTTTATTTTGATAATAAAGCAAAGTTTTCCGTTTGCTGTGCTTATATTCTTAATGGCTTGTTATAACAGGATAGATTCAATAATGCTTGAGATATTATTGCCCGAAGATATTGGTAATAAGCAGGTAGGCATATATGCTCATGGCTTTCGTTTATTGGATGCTTCAAATATGATAGCATTTTTATTTGCTGTGCTTCTTATGCCGATTTTTTCAAAAATGATAAAAATGAAAGAGTCTGTCGAACAGTTAGTGAAATTGGCTTTTACATTGCTGATAACTATTTCGGTTATTGTTGCAGCAGGATCATTCTTTTATTCGTATGAGTTGATGGAATTGCTTTATGATTCTGAAATTACTGAATCGGCAGAAGTATTCAAGCTGATAATGGGAGGTTTTATTGCAATTTCAACCACTTATGTTTTTGGTACTTTACTGACAGCTAATGGAAGTCTTAAACAATTAAATATTGTTGCAGCCGGTGGTGTATTATTAAATCTTATTTTAAATATAATTTTGGTTCCGAAATTACTTGCTGTTGGTTCTGCTTATGCAAGTCTTATAACACAATTTATTATTGCAATCATCCAGGTTATAATTGTTCAAAGTATTTTTAAGTTTAAAATAAACTATAAGTTTTTGCTGAGTATTTTGTTTTTTATCCCCGGTGTAATATTAATTAACGTTTTTTCAAAAAATCTGCAATTCTCATGGGAAATCAATTTTATTCTCATGGTAGCAATCTCTTTATTATATGCATTTATCTTAAAATTGCTCAGTATAAAATCCTTTATTAAAATTCTTAAAGAATAAAAGTTTTGTACATTAAATAAAATTTTCTACTTTTGCTCTCTTTTATTAAAGAAAAAAAATACTATGATAAACCAATTAAAAAGTAACGGTGATTTCGATTCTGCAAATTTTGTTTCTTTCTTGTATAAATGGCGAAAACCATTGATAGTTATTTCAGCAGTTGCTTTGGTAGCTTCTTTAATTTATTCTTCGTCATTTTTCATCACTCCTCTTTACAAATCAACAGTTGTATTATTTCCAACATCAAGTAGTTCTATTTCAAAAGCTTTATTAAGTGATACTTATGGTGGGAAACAAGATATTCTTGAATTTGGTGAGGATGAGCAAACAGAACAAATGCTGCAGATTTTAAACTCAAATATGATTAGAGACAGGATCGTAAAAAAGTTTAACCTGATGGAGCACTATAATATTGATAGTACTTCAAAATATAAGAATACTAAATTATTTAACGAATACGATGATAATATAAAATTCAGGCGGACAGAATACATGGCAGTAAAAATAACTGTTTATGACAAAGACCCTCAAACAGCAGCCGATATTGCAAATAATATTGCCGAATTGCTTGATTCTACAAAAATTTATATGCAGAAAGAAAGGGCAATAAAAGGATTTAAGATTGTTGAAGCTGAGTATTTAAAACTGAAGAATGAAATCAGTCTAATGGAAGATTCGTTAACGGTTCTTAGAAAACTTGGTGTTCATGATTATGAGTCGCAATCGGAAATGATTAACAGGCAATTAGCTGTTGAACTGGCTAAAGGAAATACTCCTGCAATTAAAAGATTAGAAAAAAAGCTTAATACCCTTGCTTTATATGGAGGTCCTTATGTATCGTTAAGAGATGCTCTGGAACATGAAAAAAAGCAATTAAGTCTGATAAAATCAAAATACGAAGAAGCAAAAGTTGATGCTGAAGAAAGCCTGCCTCAGAAATTTGTTGTTAATTATGCTTATAAGGCTGAAAGAAAGTCTTATCCGGTAAAATGGGTTATTGTTGTTATTTCCACCCTTTCTGCATTTATTCTTGGTGTTTTGTTAATAATTATTTTTGAAAACATTTATAAACTCAGAAAAAAAAAAGAAACCCTTCAATAAAATTACATTTAAGCAAACTACGATTCAGTAAAATTAAAACAAATATAAAAATGGAAAATTACTATAATAATTTTAACCTCATAAAGTTGCTTATTAAATGGAAAACCCATTTAATAATAATTATAATTATTTCTGTTATTTTTGCTGTAATATTTTCAAGTCCTTGGTTTATAACACCAAAATTTAAATCTACAGCTATTGTATATCCGGCAAATATTTCACCTTATTCTGAAGAAACTGAAACCGAACAAATGCTTCAGCTTTTACAGTCAATGGATATTAAAGACAGCATTATTAAAAAGTTTGATTTGCCAAAACATTATAAAATTGATTCAAATTACAAATATTTTTATACAACCCTTCTGTATGAATATAGTCAGAATGTAAGCATTAATAAAACTCCTTATGAATCTGTTGAGATTGAGGTGTTGGATAAAGACCCTAAGATTGCCTGCGATATAGTAAACTCGATTATTGATTTTTATAATACAATGGTAAGAAAAATGCATAATGATAAATATACTGAAGTAATAAAGATGTATAAATCTCAATTAATTGATAAAAGAAAAAGAATTGATTCATTGGAGGTAAAGTTAAAGAATTTTAGTACAAAATACGGTTTAATTGAATATGGTTCGCAGAGTCTTGAGGTTACAAAAGGGTTATTAAAAACCGTATATGGATCCAATGCAGCCTCAATAAATACCAAAGAAGTATTAAAACTAAAAAATAATCTTCAGGAAAAAGGAGGAGAGTTGATTACATTAACCGAGATGTTAGTTAATGAAAATAAAGAATTCAGTATTTTAAATGTTGAATATGAACAAGTTTTAAGATTTTATACTGATGAACTTACTTATGCAAATGTAGTTTCCAAACCTTTTCCTGCAGATAAAAAAGCATACCCTACCAGATGGCTTATTGTTGTTTTAAGTGCTATGGCAACGTTGTTTTTATCAATTGTAGTGATTTCAATAATTGAAAATTATAAGTCATTTATCAAACAATAAAATAATATCAATAATTTTTCTTTTTAACAGACCAAATTAATTATTATAACCTTGACAGAAAAATTAAAATTAACATTGATTTATACAATAAGCGTTCTTTTTATAGCGCTTAATATGTATTTAATTGTTCAGAAGGATATTTATTGGTCTTTGCTTCTTCCGATAGTATTAATAATTTTATTTTTCTATATATTTTCGCTTGATGTTATTGTTCTTTTAATTGTATTTCTTACCCCCTTAGCAATAAATATCAGAGATTTTGATCTTGGTGTTGGAATCTCTTTGCCTACCGAACCATTAATGTTTGGTGTGTTAATAATCTTTATTTTAAAAATATTTTATGAGGGGGGCTATAGTGCAAAAATTTTAAAACACCCTGTAACAATTGCAATACTTTTTAATCTTATATGGATATTGTTTACAAGTATAACAAGTGAAATGCCAATAGTTTCATTTAAATATCTGATTTCAAGATTATGGTTTGTTATTCCGTTTTATTTTGTTGGGGTTATTATTTTTAAGAAATATTCCAACATTAAACTTTTTAGTTGGTTATATGTTATTCCGTTTTTATTGGTGATTGGTTATACTATTTATAATCATGCATTAAGAGGGTTTGACGAGGAATCAGGGCATTGGGTAATGACACCTTTTTATAATGACCATACAGCTTATGGAGCTATACTTGCTCTTTTTATCCCAGTGTTTTTAGGATTTTCACTTAATTCACAATATAAAAGAACCTATAAATTATTTTCTTTAATAATTTTTATAATTCTTACAATTGCCATCATACTTTCATTTAGCAGGGCTGCATGGATTAGTCTTGTTGTTGCACTTATAATTTATATTATTATTTTGTTGAAGATAAAATTCAGATGGATATTTTTAACAACTGCCATAATAATAGGTTCGTTTTTTACTTTCCAGAATGAAATTCTTGAAACTCTTGAAAGAAACAAGCAGGATTCCTCGGCTGACTTTGTGGAACATATTCAGTCAATATCAAATATAAATACTAATGCATCCAATCTTGAAAGAATTAATCGATGGCAGTCGGCAATAAGAATGTTTAAAGAAAAGCCTGTTTTTGGATGGGGACCCGGTACATACCAGTTTTTTTATGCTCCGTATCAGCTATCAAAGGAAAAAACAATTATAAGCACAAATGCCGGCGATATGGGCAATGCACACAGTGAATATATAGGTCCCTTATCAGAAATGGGAATATTAGGAATGCTTTCAATTATTGCCATTGTTGTTTTGGTAATAATTACAGCTCTTAAAACATACAAGAATGCCGAAAACAGGGAAGTTAAATTTTTAAGCTTAATTACACTGCTTGGATTGATAACATATTTTGTTCATGGGTTTTTAAATAATTTTCTTGATACTGATAAAGCATCTGTTCCGGTTTGGGGATTTATTGCTATGATTGTTGCCCTGAATATTTATCATGCAAAAAAATCAAAAAAACTTTCTTCTGAATAGGTTAAGTTCTCCTATTTCCCGCATTGGGAAATCCTAAACACAAATATTTATAAATAATTTTTTGAATTTTCATTAGGATAAAAAGTTTCAATAATTTCGGGAAGTCTTCTTATTGCTGCAATTTCTTTCCACATTTTTCTTGCTTCACGGGCAGGAACTCCAAAATATGTCTTACCTTTTTCGGTTGATTTATTTATAGCTGAAGTAGCTAAAATTATTGTACCTTTTGCAATTACAATATCTTTATTTATTGCCACTCTTCCCCATAAAATCACATCATCCTCAATTCTTGTCACACCTGCAATTGCAGCATGCGAACCTATCAAACAATTTTTTCCGATGTATGTATCGTGTCCTACCTGGCAATGATTATCCATTTTTGTTTCTTTTCCGATAATTGTATCTCCGGAAACTCCTTTATCAACTGAACATAATGCCCCTATTTCAACGTTGTCTTCAATGATAACCCTGCCACAAGGTTCAAGTTTTAAGAAAGTATTTTTTCTTCGCTGGAAATAATACGGGTCTGCTCCTAAAACCGTGTTGGCATGAATTATCACATTATTACCGATAATACAATGATCGTAAATACTGACATTGGAATGTATCAGGCAATTACTTCCGATTTTTACATGATTGCCAATAAAAACACCGGGTTGCAATATTGTTCCTTTACCTATTTGAGCAGTTGAACTGACCGGAGCATCGCATTTTTCAAAAGGCTTGAATTTTTTAACTAAAAAAACATAATCTTTAAACGGATCTTCTGAAATTATTAATGCTTTATTATTTGGATGTTTAATTTTTTTGTTGATGATAATTGTTGTGGCTTTTGATTTTAAAGCTCTGTCATAATATTTAGGATGGTCAACAAAGGTAATATCACCGGGTTCAACCATGTGAATTTCGTTTAATCCGCTTATAAGAAGTCCGGGGTCACCCTCAAAATCGGCATTAATCAACAGTGAAATGTCTTTTAAAGTATAAGGTGTATCAAGTTTCATATTTTAAGTTTATTACAGGTTATCCCTTAACTCGTTCAGAGTATTCTCCTGAGCGTGTATCAACCTTAATAATTTCGCCTTCGTTAATAAATAAAGGAACTTTAACAATAGCACCGGTTTCAACAGTTGCATCTTTAAGTGTATTGGTAGCGGTGTTGCCTTTTTCACCGGGTTCGGTATAAGTTATTTTCAGTTCAACATAAGCAGGCATATCGCATGATAACGGTGTTTCGGTTTCGGCGTGGAATAACACTTCAACTTCTTGCCCCTCTTTAAGAAAATCAGGTGCACTTATTAAATCTTTATCAAAGAAAGTTTGCTCAAATGTTTGGGAATTCATGAAATGATAAATATTATCGTCGTTATATAAATATTGGTAAGGTCTTCTTTCAACTCTTTGCACATTTATTTTAACACCGGCAGTATATGTATTAGGTAATACTTTTCCTGTTTTGAGATTCTTTAATTTGGTTCTGACAAAAGCAGGTCCTTTTCCGGGTTTTACATGTTGAAATTCAACAATAGTGTATAGTTCACCATTATGTTCAATGCATAAGCCATTTTTAAAATCTGATGTAGTTGCCATATTGCTATATGTTAAAAATCATTCATTATTATTTTTTTGCAATCCTGTATAACCCTTCATTATTCCTCTTGTTGAGTTAGAGACAAATGAAAGTATTTCATCCCGCTCGGGTGTTATTGGAACGTCGGCTTCAATAATAGATACTGCCTGTGATACATTATAACCTTTCAGGTATATAATTCTGTAAATATCCTGAATCGCATTAATTTGCCGGTTTGTAAAGCCACGTCTTCTCAAACCTATTGAATTAACACCAACATAAGATAAAGGTTCTCTTGCACCTTTTGTAAAAGGAGGAACATCTTTACGTGCCATTCCTCCGCCTGAAACCATTGAATGTGCTCCGATAATAACAAATTGATGGATTGCTGCAAGACCACCGATTATTGCCCAGTCGTTAATTTTTATATGCCCGGCGAGTGTTGCTGCATTTGCAAGAATAACATTATCCCCAATTATACAATCATGGGCAATATGAACATAAGCCATTAAAAGACAGTTTTTCCCAACAATAGTTTCATAGTTTGCCTTTGTTCCGCGGTTAATAGTAACAAATTCACGGATAGTTGTATTATCACCGATTTTCACTAAAGTTTCTTCGCCTGCAAATTTTAAATCCTGAGGAATTGCAGAAATAACAGCACCCGGGAAAATTCTACAATTTTTTCCAATACGGGCACCTTCCATAATAGTAACATTTGAGCCTATCCACGTATTTTCTTCAATCACAACATTTTTCTCAATATTAACAAATGGCTCAATAACAACGTTATTGGCAACTTTAGCTTGTGGGTTTACGTATGCTAACGGTTGATTCATTTTAAGATTTTATTTTTGTTTGTTTTTTTTAACTATTGAAGCCATCATTTCACTTTCCATAACAATTTTGTTGCCAACGTAAGCTATTCCTTTCATGTGGCAAATTCCTCTTCTGATTGGTGAAATAAGTTTTAGATTAAAAACCATTGTATCTCCAGGAACAACTTTATGCCTGAATTTAACTTGATCAATTTTTAAAAAAAGTGTAATATAGTTTTCAGGGTCGGGAACCGAACTTAAGATTAGAATTCCTCCTGTCTGTGCCATAGCTTCTATTTGAATTACTCCGGGAAATACAGGCTCATCAGGAAAATGCCCTGTAAAAAAATATTCATTCATAGTAACATTTTTTACCCCTACTACACTTGTATCGTTCATTTCAAGTATTTTATCAATAAATAAAAACGGTGGACGATGCGGAAGAATTTTTTTTATTTGATTTATATCATACAAGGGCTTTTTACTTAAATCAAAATGCGGAATCTTATTCATTTTATTATTATTATTAATTTGTTGTTTAATTAATTTTGCAAATTGTACATTTGAATAGTGACCAGGCCTTTTTGCGACAATATTTCCTTTGATGGGTTTTCCGAGTAATGCCAAATCACCGATAAGGTCTAATAACTTATGCTTGGCAGGTTCGTTTGGAAAATGCAATTCAAGATTATTTAAAATTCCTTCTTTAAGTACTCTAACAGTTGGTTTGTTAAACAATTTTGCAAGCCTGTTAAGTTCTTTCTGTGAAATTACTCTGTTTACAAAAACAATTGCATTACTTAAATCCCCGCCTTTTATAAGGTTGTTTTTTAATAAGAATTCAAGTTCATGGAGAAAAACAAAAGTTCTGCAATTTGCAATTTCACCTTTAAAATCTTTTATGCTTTCTAATGCTGCATTTTGAGAATTAAGAACTTTTGTCTCAAAATTTATCATAACAGAAACACTAAAGTTCTGACTTGGTATAGCAGTTATTTCTATTTTATTTTTAGGATCGGAATATGTAATATTTGAATTTATTTCAATATATTTTTTCTCGGCTTGTTGCTCAACAATTCCGGCTTTCAGCAGAGCATCAACAAAATATTTTGAACTGCCATCCATAATGGGCAGTTCAGATTGGTCAATTTCCATTATTAAATTATCTATTTCCAGCCCGGCAACAGCAGCAAGAACATGTTCAACAGTGTAAATATAAATACCATTTTGTTTAATCGTAGTTCCTCTTGAAGTATCAATAACATTATCAATAAAAGGAATAACTGCCGGCGTGTCTTTAAGGTCTGTTCTTATAAATTCATAGCCATGATTTTCAGGGGCAGGCTTAAATGTTAAATTTACAGTTTTTCCAGTATGCAAGCCTATACCTGAGACAGTCACAGACGACTTAATTGTTTTTTGCCTTTCTTGCATAAGATATTGATAAATATATATTATTAATATTTGCAAAATTTTTGCAAAACTAATAAATTTTTAAATATAAAAAAGAGGAAAATGTAAAAAATAGGCTAAATAATATAAGATCTTAGACTGAAACTTTTAACCTGGGTACTCGGGACTTTATTTTTAAAATAGTTTTAATTTTTTTAATCTTGTTTCAAGCTCTTCTATCCTGCTGACGATTTGTGATAAATTCCGGAAATGGACGTATGATCTTCTGTAATTTCTGATATCAAATGATGGTGAACCCTGTACTATCTCACCTTCATTTATAATGCTTTTACCTATTCCTGACTGGGCAGCAATTTTTACATTATCAGCAATGGTTAAATGACCGATAATTCCAACCTGACCGCCTATCATGCAATTTTTACCGATTTTTGTTGAACCCGAAATTCCGGTTTGTGCGGCAATGACCGTATTCTCACCAATCTCAACATTATGGGCTATTTGAATTAAATTATCAAGTTTTACGCCTTTACGAATAATTGTTGACCCCAGTGTAGCTCTGTCAATAGTTGTATTTGAACCTATTTCCACCCTGTCTTCAATTATTACATTACCGATTTGTGTAACTTTTTTATAATTTTTGTCATCCAGCGGAGCAAATCCAAATCCATCACTGCCGATTATCACACCCCCATGAATTATACATTCATTACCTATTATATTATCTGAATATATTTTAGTGCCGGCATAAATTGTAGAATTATTACCAATTTTTACATTATCGCCAATAAAAACCTGAGGATAAATCTTAACGTTTTCACCAATTATTACGTTTTCACTGATAACAGCAAATTCACCGATATAAGCGTTTTTGCCGATTTTTGAAGTTTCAGAAATAAATGCTTGTTTGGATATTCCGGTTTTATTTAATTTAATTTGATTATATGTTTCAAGAAGTTTTGCAAATGCCGAATGTGCATTATCAACTTTTATCAATGTGCTTGAAATTTCTTTATCGGGTTTAAAATTTGAATTTACAATTACAATTGATGCTTTTGTTGAATAGATGTAATTCGTATATTTGGGATTGGCAAGAAACGACAGAGTGCCTTCTTTGCCTTCTTCAATTTTTGATAACTGATTTACTGAAACATCAGGATTACCTTCAATTGTGCCGTTAAGTATTTCTGCAATTTGTTTAGCTGTGAATTCCATTTATTTAAAATTATTATGCCTGCAATATACAAAATTTCAGGATTTCTAATTAATTAACTTAAAAAAATAGCAAAATAATATTTTTATTTTATAAACGGTCGAATACTTCACTTTTATAGTTAATTTTGAATAATAATTTTCAGATAAGTACAATATTTTATTAAAAAAATCATTTTTATTAAAAATATTAACTATGGATAAGATCAGAATTTTATGGGTAGATGATGAAATAGATCTGCTTAAAGCACATATACTTTTTTTAGAACAAAAAGGTTACGAAGTAGTTACTTCCAATAATGGTGACGAGGCACTGGATATAATTAAGACAAAACCATTTGATATTATTTTTCTTGATGAGCAAATGCCCGGTATTTCAGGTATTGAAACTCTTGAGGAAATTAAAAATCTTTATCCGAACTTGCCGGTGGTGATGATAACTAAAAGTGAAGAAGAAGCCATAATGGAAGATGCAATCGGGTCAAACATTTCCGATTATTTGATAAAACCTGTAAAGCCAAATCAAATATTGCTTTCATTAAAGAAAAATCTTGAAAATAAAAAACTTATCAGCGAAAAAACAACTCATGCCTATCAACAGGAGTTCAGGAATATTGGCATGGAAATTTCAAATAACCCTGATTTTATTGAATGGATTGAAATTTATAAAAAACTTACACGCTGGGAGCTTGAGTTGGAAAAATCAAAAGATGAAAGTATTATTGAAGTATTGAAAATGCAGAAAGATGAGGCGAACAATGTTTTTTCAAAATTTATTGAAAAAAATTATGTTGACTGGATAAACTCCAAAACAAATGAACGTCCATTGCTTTCTCATATATTAGTTAAAGAAAAAATATTTCCTTTTTTATCAGATAAAAAACCATTATTTGTTTTGATCATCGATAATCTTAGATACGACCAGTGGAAAACTATTCAGCCTGTAATTGAAGAATACTACAGGGTGGAAAATGATGAAATTTATTATAGTATTTTACCAACTACGACTCAATACGCAAGAAATGCTATATTTTCCGGATTACTTCCTTCCGAGATTAAAAAGAAGTATCCGAAATATTGGGTTGACGAGGATGAAGAAGGAACAAAAAATCAGTATGAGAGCGAATTACTTAGTGAACAACTTAAACGTTTTGGTAAAAACATAAAATATTCATATAATAAGATTTTAAATTTGAATGCAGGGCGTAAACTTGTTGAAACCTTACCGAACCTGCTGGTTAACAAGTTGAATGTTATCGTTTATAACTTTGTTGATATGCTTTCACATGCCCGTACAGAAATGGAAATTATCAGGGAGCTTGCAGATGATGAATCTGCATACAGATCGCTGATGCTTTCATGGTTTGAGCATTCATCTTTATTTGATATAATAAAATTTTTGTCTGAAAAGAAAATCAATCTTATTATTACTACCGATCATGGTTCGGTTAAAGTTAATAATCCTGTAAAAGTGCTGGGCGATAGAAATACCAATACAAATCTTAGATATAAGTTCGGGAGAAATTTAAATTATAACAAAAAAGATGTTTTTGATATACGGAACCCAGAAACTGTATTTTTACCAAGGGCAAATGTAAGTACATCATATATTTTTTGCAGGAAAAATGATTTTTTTGCTTATCCTAATAATTACAATTATTATGTAAATTATTACCGCAATACCTTTCAACACGGAGGAATTTCGCTTGAAGAAATGCTTATTCCAATTATTTACTTAAAAGCAAAATAAAATATTTAATGACAGAAAAAATCATTTGTAAATCTGTAGATAATCTCGATAAGGTTGCGATTAAATTATTAAATACTTATCCTGATAAAAGGATTTTTGCTTTTTATGGTAAAATGGGTTCCGGTAAAACTACCTTTATTAAATCGCTTTGTAAAATTTCCGGTGTTACTGATATTGTTAACAGTCCCACTTTTTCAATAATAAATGAATATAAAACCGATGGGGGTGACAGCATTTTTCATTTTGATTTTTACAGGATAAAGAAACAAGAGGAGGTTCTGGATATTGGTTACGAAGATTACTTTTTTAGCGGTTCGTATTGTTTTATTGAGTGGCCCGGGAAAGTAGAAAATCTTTTACCCGAAAATACAGTAAGGATTATAATTGAAGAAGGCAGTAAAAAAAATGAAAGAGTTTTTATTTTTTAACCTATATTATTCATACCTTTTTATAAAGCACTCGGTCCTCAGTCTTCAGTCTATTAATCGCTGACTGCCGACTGCCGACTGCCGACTGCTGACTGCTGACTGCGGACTTCTTATTTTTTTTCCCTGGTATGTTTTTTACTGTCATCAACAAGACGCTTTTTTCCCGGACTTGCAGTTGCTTTTATTCCGCTAAAAACAGTTTTCCAGATGTAGTTAAAAATCCCTTTGTTTTTATCTCTTTCAAAATACATTTCAGCAATACGGGGTGGTTTATCAGCAATTGGATTACTTTTTTTAATAATTCTATTAGCCACAAAAGAAAAGAGTTTTTTTTCTTTAACTTCTTCTCCATCAATGTTTTTTAAAATTACTACATCCAGATCTTCATATAAAAATTCCATCCTGCCTTTTGCGTAATTATTATTTGCATTTGCTGAAAAATTCACACTCTTAACATTTCCTTTGTTAATTTTCAAGGAAGCATTAGGTATTGTTATTGTATTTAATTTTTCCATTTTCATATATCCTAATGAACCGGAAAATGAAAAAGTATCAATTTTTCCTGTTAAAGGCAGGAAAATTTTTGCTTTTAAAAGCCCTTTATTCATCAACATGCTAGTTGAATAGACTTTCATTGATTTGTTTTTCTTTAGTTTTTCGGGGTCGTTTGTAATATTTACAACTAAAACATTCATTTTATCAAAAAATACCATTCCGGGTTTAGCAGCTTTTTCAACCTGCTCTTCATAAGTTACTTTTGCATTTGTAATGTAAATGGTATCAATATTTACAGGAAATTCCATATTATGAATTGACTCATTGTACAATTTTGGAAAGTGATTGAAATTAAATGGCAGACGTTTATCCCTGTATATATTTGTTTTTAATCCACGAATATCAATAAATCCTAAATTGAATTTTTTATTAAAAATAAGTTCGTCAAAATCAAGATTTATAAATTTAATGTTTTTTATTGTAAGCTCTGTATAGTCGGTTTGATATTCGGTTTTTTGTCCGAAACTAACTCTATCATATAAAGGAATTAATTCAAAAGACTTTATAAATAAGTTTGATTTTGAATAGCAAAGGCCGGCTTTGTCAAAATGAATTTTGTATAAATTACCCGGAAGAATATAATTATGATCCTTTATATTGATTGTTAAATCTTCGGCACTGATAATTCGCTTGTCCTTTCCTGAATTATCAGGATCGATGATAAGATCACTAAGCAACAATGAAAAACTTGCAATACTAATAGTTGGTGTTTTGCTATTTAACTCAAATACTTCAACCGAACTTTTGTCAATATTGAGTTTATCAATGATTATTGAATGTAAGGGTTTGATGTTTAAAGAATCAAAATTTAATTTTTTTGATGCTTTTTTGTGTGTATTTGATTTGGGTATACTTTTTAAATTAAATACCTTAATATCAGGTTTTTTAATTATAAATTTATTGATGTCAACAATTTTATTTTTATAGGCTTTTAAAATTTTAATTCCTGATAATTTGATATATGGTATTTGTACTTCAAAAAGATTTGAATATTTTTTGCCTGTATTTTTAGTGTTATTTAAAATTAAGCTGTCGGGAACTATATTCAGATTTTTAATTTTTACACTCCTGTTAAAAATATTAACACTGATCTTATCAAAGCTTATTAAATATGGTTCAACCGGATGTTCGGACAGATAAGTATTAACTTTATTTTCAATAAAATTACCGGCACAAATATTAATGATTATTATAGCAATTAGCAGAAACAGTATTATTGAACCTGATATCCATACTAATCTTTTGTATAATTTATTTTTTTTTATCTTATTGATAAAATTTTTTAGTTTTTTGCTGAAATTTGTTTTAATATTCATCAGGATTATATTTTATTATTTTTTGATAAAGATAAAAATATTTTGGTAATTTTTTGTTTTTTGTGGATAAATTATTTTTTGATAATTCTATGTTTCAGGTTCCAGGTTTCAAGTTTCTCAATAAAACTTTGAACTTTTTATAAAAAATATCCATAGAATTAAACATAGAACCAATTTTATTTATTATTTTAGTAGTTTTAAATATTATTGTTAATTTAGCTTATACCTGCCTGCCGCCCTTAGGTTTGAGCAATAGCAGACATATTAGTTATTTCTAAATTTATTAACCATGAAAGAAAAAAAACAAACATCATGAATATAAAAACTCAGGAAGAAATAAAATTTCCGGGCAAAACCGTTCTTATTGTTGAAGATGACATATCAAGTTATAAGCTTTTAAAAGTTTTATTACACACCTTAGAAATAAAAACTATATGGGCAGAAGGCGGCACTGAATCCGTAGAGATTTGTTCAGGCAACCCGGATATTGATCTGATACTTATGGATATCAAAATGCCTGATTTGAACGGTTATGAAGCCACAAAACTAATTAAGAAATTTCGCTCTGAATTACCCATTATTGCCCAAACAGCTTATGCTTTATATGGAGATGATATAAAGGCAAAAAAAGCAGGTTGTGATGAATATATTACAAAACCGGTTAATAAAAAAGAATTGTTTGAACTGATAGATAAATACCTTAAATAAGGGGAAATAATGGAAATCCATACGGACTGACTCCCTGCGGTCGTAGGGGAAATAAGGGAAATAAGGGAAATAGGGAAATAAGGGAAATAGGGGAAATCCATACGGACTCCCTGCCGGTTGTAAGGGAAATAAGGGAAATAGGTGAAATAAGGATTCAGCCTTATAACTTTAGCTACCCATTTCTTAAAAACATTTAATGGGCTCTTGATGTTTTTTAGAAATTTTTAAAAAAATAAATTTTTAGAACCCACATAAAAAAAACATGAAATATGCATAAACTGACGGGTTAACCCGTCAGTTCACACAAAGAAATTATTAATTAAGAAAATATAAACACATGAAAAAGATTTTTACTTTAGGATTATGCTTTGTTTTATTTGCGTTTCTTTCAAAAGTTTCAGCAAATTCACCTGTAAACAAAGGAAATAACAGTCGTGACTGGACAATTGTAGCAGCTTATACAGTTCCCGGAAAAGCATCGGGGCTTGCTTATGACGGCACGTATTTGTATTATGGTATTTATGGTGCAAATGGAGATCATTTTTACCAGGTTGACCCAAGTAATGGCAATGCTGTATTATTATTTACAAATCCTGTTATTGGTGATTGCTTTGGAATGACCTGGGATGGTTCAAGTTTGTGGATAACCGATCATGAAACAAATCCATCAATACCTGCTAAGGCAATTGAGTTGGATTTAACAGGGAATATTCTTTCCCAGTTTGATCTTCCTGATCATTATATGTCGGGAATAGCTTATGATAACGGTAATTTTTGGGTTGGTACATATTATCCCGACCCGGGTGTGATTTATAAAGTTGACGGAACAGGTGCGGTTTCATCACAATTTACGCCTCCTGCCGACCAAACCTGGGATATTTGCAAACAGGATGATGATTTGTGGATTGTCGATTATAATGCCAATATGCTTTACAAAGTTGACCAAACCGGAAGTATTCTTGAGAGTCATCCTTGTGAAAATATTAAACCTGCCGGTGTTGTTTATGATGGTCAGTATCTTTGGTATGTTGATGGTCAGCTTTCTTCTCCGAGCACCTTATACAAGGTTGATCTTGGAGGCAGCGGAACTCCGGCGATTAATATTCCTGTTGATAATCATGATTATGGAACCGTTACAGTAAATAACTCTTCAACCTGGAATATGCTGGTTGAAAATACTGGTACTGCCAACCTTGAAATTACAAATATTATTATTCCTGCAGACATTCCCGTATCAACTACTTATGTTACACCACAAACTATTGCTCCGGGTAATTCCGATTATATTCCTTTAACTTATGAACCAACGGAATTCGGAACTTTAAATACTGTTGTTACTGTTGAATCAACTGATCCGATAAACCCACAGGTGGAAGTAACATTAACAGGTGAAGCTGTTTATTCGGGGCCATATATTTATGTTACAGAACCTTATCATGATTATAGCCTTGTCAGAATACATGCTTTTACCAGATGGTTTGTTGAAGTTCAAAACCAGGGCGATGCAAATCTTGAGATTTCAGAATTGATTTCAAATGATATTCACTTTATTATTGACGAAGGGGTTAATCTTCCGATAATAATTGAAACACTTGAAACTGTTCAGATTGGGGTTTGGTTCAATCCTGAAAAAGAAATGTCATACTATGGAGAACTTAATATTATTAGTAATGATGTTACTCAAAATCCTTATGAAATTTTCCTTGAGGGAGAAGGTGAAGATATAGAATATCC
>JAUWSB010000061.1 GCA_030610255.1 Bacteroidota bacterium | reverse complement strand
TAGGGACGAAATGTTTATAGAAAAATGCGTCCACAAAAATATAGCCCCGTAGGGGCGAAATATTCATCAAAACATTATCAATAGTGCATTTTATCATTATAAATTATTTTTATTCGGACAACAGTGATTTAAAATAAAAACACAAACAACCTCAATGCGAAAAATTCTAATTATCACGTATTTTTTAATTATAGTTTTTACTCTTAATTCTAAAGCACAGGATTTTTGGGAAAGATTGCCTTTTTTTGATACGATTAACGCTTACAATATAGAATTTAATACAATAGGAAATATATATATAAGCACACCAAATGGTATATATAAATCAGAAGATGAAGGTATGAATTGGGTAAATATTGGTCCAAATACTGCAGTTGGTGCTTTCGTTATAACTTCTCAGAAATACATTTATGCGGGACTTACTTCTGGAAGTAAAATATTTTATACATATAATGATGGACAGACATGGGATACAATCCAAACAAACATATTTAGTGGAAATATTTATTTATCTTTAGATAATATATTATTTTTATTAGATTGGGGGGTCATTTACAAATCTACAGATTGGGGCTATACATGGATACAGGTATTATCAACAGTAAATTCAGAAGTATTTAATGATATAATTGAAAAAGACAGCTTTTTATTTGCCGGCTCAATGCATTTTATGAGTTCAACGGGTGGAGGTGTATATCGTTCATCGGATGACGGGGATACATGGGAGCATGTGAGTATGGCCGGGCATGGTGTGTCTTCTTTTGCTCTGGATATTGATGGAAAACTATTGGCAGGCACACAACTAAATTATTTTGGAGTATACAGGTCGGAAAATAATGGGATTATCTGGCAAAAAATTCTATCAGGGCATGTTGTAACTTCATTAGCAGTTGATGAATTTGGAGGAATATATGCAGGTTGTAATAGTGATTTTGGCCCTTCCGGTGTAAAATATTCTGATGACAATGGACTAACATGGAGTTCATTAAATTCAGGCTTTCATCCGAATGCCTCAATAACTTCCCTCTCTATAAGTCCGGAAAATTATATTTATGCAACTACAATAAATCCAAATTATCTGTATCGTAGTGTTAGCCCAATTGTTTCAATCAGTGAAAAAAGCAGAGAGCAACTTGATATTAAAGTGTTTCCAAACCCTTTTACAAATAGTTCAAGTATAAAATATGATTTAAAGGTTTCTGGTAATGTAAAAATATATATTTATTCATCTCAGGGACAAAAAATTAAAAAAATATTATTAGGAAATAAACAAACAGGAAAACACGAGCAAATAATTCAAACAAAAAATTGGCCAACAGGTTTATACTTCTGTTCTCTAATTATAAATGAAAAGATAGTTGATACAAAGAAAATGGTTTGTATTAAATAAAAAATGCAGCCAAATAAATGACTGCATTCAGGGAACCAAAAACCAAAAATTATGAATTAAAACTCATTTTGCACAATGTATATTTAACATAAACTTTTTGGTAGTTTTTATAAAAAATATATTTTACAAAAGTAAAGCACAAAATATGCCAAAGATGTTAACTAAGTATAATAAACGTTAAAAAATGTTAAAAACCTGTAAATCACCGAAATCAAGATATATTTTTGTAAAATATGAACAAAAAAACCGTCATATTGATTATTTGTTTGATGGCTATATCTTTAATAGGTTTAATGGTCATACAGGTTTATTGGATAAAAAATGCCATAACCGTTAAGGAAGCGAATTTTGTGAGGAGTGTTAATGATGCTGTTTCTAATGTTGTTTTCAGACTTGAGAAAATTGAAATGTCAAACAGACTAACACGACAGCTTACAATACATTCGCAAGGGCAAACGATTTTAAATTCAATTGATTCAATCAATAATGTATTTTTTGATGATTTGCAATCAATAAAAAACAGGGAAGATTTTGAGAAATTTATTCAGAAATCATTTTTAGCCCAGAATGCTTTACAGGAATTACTGGATATTAAACAAGATAAACCTGTTGAACAAAGATTAAGCAAAGCCCTGTTAGACTCGCTGATTACTTTTGAATTAAAACAAAAAGGAATAAACACACAATTTGAATTTGGTATTTTCAGTCCTATACGCAATTCATTAATTATTCAGAAAACAGGTATGTATCCCAATGATCTGTTAAACAAAAGTTTTGTTTTTACCTTATTTCCGAGCGATATGCAGATGAACCCCGATTACCTGATGATTCATTTTCCTAATCAAAAAAGATTTATTATCAGCCAAATGTGGGGATTATTGCTGATTTCAGCTATCTTTATTATTATAATCATTCTTTCATTTATCTTTACGATAACTACTATTTTCAGGCAAAAAAAATTATCAGAATTGAAAAGCGACCTTATCAATAATATGACCCATGAATTTAAAACACCGATTTCAACAATATCGTTAGCTTGTGAGGCATTAACCGATAAAGACATAAAAAAATCGGAAATAGTTTACAACAATTATATTAATGTAATAAACGAAGAAAATAGGCGCCTGGAAGGTATGGCTGAAAAAATTCTGCAATCGGCAAGCCTTGAAAAAGGACAATTGGTTTTGAATAAAGAATGGATAAATATACATAAAGTAATTTTAGATGCAATTAAAAATATCAACCTTCAGGTTGAAAAAAAGAATGGAAATATCTATACGGATCTGCGTGCCGAAACATGTATAATTGATGCAGATAAAGTCCATATTACAAATGTGATATATAATTTACTTGATAATGCAAATAAGTATACCCTTGAAAATCCGGAGATTTTAATATCCACCCGTAATGTTAATTCGGGAATAATTATAAGTATTCAGGATAATGGAATTGGTATCAGCAAAGCCAATCAAAAAAAAATATTTGAAAAACTTTACCGCGTACCAAGCGGAAATATTCATAACTTTAGCGGTTTCGGATTAGGGCTGAGTTATGTAAAAGCTGTTGTTGAAAAACATAGTGGAACAATAACTCTTGAGAGTGAAATAAAATACGGAACAAAATTTGATATATTTTTGCAAATAAAAAATAATAAATCCTAAGAATTATGGAACAAGACAAAGTAAAGGTTTTATTAGCCGAGGACGATAAAAACCTTGGAACCATCTTAAAAGCATATCTTGAGGCAAAAGGATATCCAACAACACTTTGCGTAAACGGTCAGGAAGCTTTTGATGTGTATAATAAAGAAGCTTTTGATTTTTGTATAATTGATATTATGATGCCCGTTAAAGACGGGTTTGCTCTTACAAAAGAAATCAGAAAGACAAATAAAAATATCCCGATTATTTTTTTAACTGCCAAATCAATGCAGGAAGATAAATTAAAAGGTTTTGAATTAGGAGCCGATGATTATATAACAAAACCTTTCAGCATGGAAGAACTGCTGGTTCGTATGAAAGCAATTTTAAGACGTGTTAAAAAGGATGATTTTAAGAAAAAGGGCATTTTTATTTTGGGACAATTTACATTTGATTATAATCGTCAGATTCTTACATTAAAAAATGTTGAACAAAAGCTTACCTCAAAAGAATCGGAATTATTAAAAATGTTATGCGAAAATGCCAATGAAGTATTAGACCGTAGTATAGCTTTGAATAAAATATGGTACGACGACAGTTACTTTAATGCCAGGAGTATGGATGTTTATATTACAAAATTAAGGAAATATCTTAAAGGTGATCCGAATGTTGAATTAATGAATGTTCATGGAGTAGGGTTTAAATTGGTTATAATTTAAATAAAATGAATAATGAATAAAGATTAACGATTTTAGATTTTAGATTTTCAATAACTTCGTAAATCAGAAAACTTGTCCGTATGGATCGTTAATCGTTATTCTGAAATCAAAAAAACACTTACATTATGGACTAACACTATTTGGTGCTTTAAACTCCCTTTATATTTATAAACATATACAAGAAAAACAAATTGGGGAATCTATTGATATACAAATTATTCAATGTGATACCTGATAAGTCTTTGTTCCATATAATCTGGTGAGCTAAAATAATATGAAGTTGATAAAACCCTGCCAACACCTTTTGCATAGCAATAATTAATGTATCGTACACCCCATGGGTAATCGGGTATTAAAGGAACAATTGTACCTTTGAAGTTATATATTTTAAAATCACCTGCCGGAACAGAAATTATAATGTCTTTATCATCCATTTTAAATGATCTTGTAAGTAAACCTGCGATGGTATCATAAAAAAGAACATCTGTAAAATTTGTTGCTGAGAACATTATTTGTCCCTGATGACTAACAATATAATTACTTGAATCACGGCATAATTCCAGGTAATTTTGAGACCACAAGAAATTCCCTTTTTTAACTTGATATGTGTGTCCGTTAATTATGGTATCTTCGGCAATATACAAACTGTCTGTTTTATCCATAAATGTTTCATTGCCTAAAGTGTCAATTTTATACCAATGGTAAATCCAGTAACTTCCTGTGTTAAAAAGGGCGTAATCAGCCGATTGCGGGACCGGTTCAATTGGTTGAACATCATCTTTGTCTTTTTTACAAGATGCAATAATTAAAACTGCCAATAAGGCTAAAATCAATAATTTTTTCATAATTATTTGGCTAATTTGGTTTAATACTAAAACGATAATATTAAATATTTATTTTAGCTGAATTGATGATTAGTAATTTTCATGCAATAATTTCCTAATATATCCGAGGGTATTGTTTGTATCGCGAAGAATCTTCCACAAGTTTCGTGAGCCCGGACCTTTATCTTTATTACTCAAAACAATAATTGTTTTTTCGTTTTTCATATCCCTGATATAAAACGCACGGAAACCTTTCCACCAGCCATAATGATAAACAGTACTATCTTCGCTTGTTTTTATTCTCCAGCCAAAACCATAACCGTCTTTTCGTTTCCAGTATTTCGGGCTTCCCGGAGTGAAAGCTTCACGCAGTGTGGAATCACTTATCAAAGTTTGATTATATAATGCCTGGTCAAATTTATAAAGGTCATCAACACAGGAAAAAACACCTTTATCGCCCATTATTCCATTCAGGTAATCATTTCGTTCTCTTACAATTCTCCACCCTCTGTATCTGTAGCCGGTAACCCCAACAGGAATATAAGCAGGGACAATGGAATCGTCATTCATATTATAAATTTTTGTGTGATTCATTTCAAGCGGCTTAAAAATTCTCTCCTTTGTAAATTTATCATAAGTTTTTCCCGAAATATTCTCAACAATACAAGCCAGAAGCATATAATTTGTATTACAATAATGAAATCCGGTGTTGGTTTTAAAATATGGTTGTGGTTTATATTTTACAAATAGTGCCAGCATTGTATCGTTTGTTAAGGGAATTGTTTTATTTTTCCATTTTTCATGTGCCAGCGACATATATCTTGGCAATCCCGAACGATGTGTCAGTAAGTGCCTGACGCTTATGTTCTCATAAGGAAAATCAGGCAGGTAATCCCTGACATCAGCATCAAAATCCAGTTTTCCATCTTCCTTAAGTATCATGATTGCCATTGCAGTAAACATCTTTGAAACTGAAGCAAGCTGGAACATTGATTCGGTTGTCAGGGTATCTTTATCTCGATAGTCTGCCATACCGAATGCTTTTTTATAAACCATTCGTCCCTTTTCCGCATATAAAACGGTTCCGTTGAATCCGCCTCTTTTATGAAGCCGGGTAAAAATACTGTCAATCCAATGGGCTTTTTTATTTATTATTATTTGATCAAGATTAATTACAAGGCTGTCAGAAATTTTTATTCCGGGGGTTTTATCGGATTCAACAGATGAATTGTGGCAGGAAAAAATTAATAATAAAATAATTATAAGTAAAAATATTTTTTGAGACATATTTTAATGCAGATTTTCGGAAAGCAAAAATATACTTTTATAAGTAGATTTTTACCGATTTTAACATTTTTAACAAATATTACAAATAGCAGCATAATTTTATCCGAAATTGGAAGGTAGTATTCGGTTTTATTATGCCTTTGCATGACATTTTACACAATGACCATTGTTAAGTAATTGATAATTCCGGACATACATTTCTGGCACGAACTTTGAAAACTCAAGTATTGGAAGTTTCTGAAATATTTTTAGAATGGAATTAACGATTTTTATTTTAGTTTATCTTATTTTAGTTATTCTTTTAACAATTGAAGGAGCAAAAAGGACAATAGGAGGATGGGCAATATTTGTAATAAGTCTTTTGCTTACTCCTGTTATAGGAGTTTTGGTTTTATTTATCTCTCAAAAGAAATTACACATTTCATATTTCATAAAAAACCAAAAATGCAACCATTGTGAACATGAATATTCTAAAGACTCGTCATATTGCATGTCGTGTAAAGAACAAGGGGACTGGATTAAAATAAAACCTTCAGAAATAAAAAAACATAATTTTTCCTTTACGGTTTTTTAATCAGGAATTTGTTTACGGATTATTTTCTTACAACTATCCCATATTGCTGAACTGTCCTTTCATCAAGCGGTATTTCATAAATCCATCTCATAATGTTTGCGACGTTCATATCTTCTAAAAAAGGGATATCCTGTTTGGTATAAACGAAGATGAGGAGGTTATACTCCTTGTTTTCATTTTTTTTGTCAATGTCAAATTAATGTTGTTGTATAAAAAAGCATTGATGTTTATGGATTAGTTAAAAT
The DNA here is from genome assembly GCA_030610255.1 of Bacteroidota bacterium. Classification (GTDB taxonomy): domain Bacteria; phylum Bacteroidota; class Bacteroidia; order Bacteroidales; family JADFUO01; genus JADFUO01. The sequence continues at coordinate 5,683 of JAUWSB010000061.1, read as the reverse complement.
CCCAGTTTCGCCATGAATCTTCCACTTCAGGACTAACATTTATCTTGGGATCCTGTTCCTTTTGATTAATCCTTAATGATTCGATAGAGACATTTTTGGAAATAAAATCCGAAAGTTCACCATAAGTTACATTTCCCCGTGTATCCTTAAGTTTTTTAATAAGGAAATAAGTAAACATTCCATGTTGTTCTTCTTTATATGGTAAAGCTGATTGCTCGCCACTGCTGGCTGTGAAAACAACAATGTTTCCCATTAGCAGGTTTTTTTTAGGTTTTATTTTAATGCTACGTGCAGCAAGCAACCCTGCATCTCTGCCACCACCGCTAAAACAGGCATCCAGGAATATGGTTACCCTTCGTGCACCGCTTTCAGCAAATTTCTTATAGATTTCTTCCAGTTTAATAGCAGCATCAAGATTTGTTCCGGTAACATCGACAGGAATCAGATAAGCTGAACGTGTTTGCTCATCCGGAAGACCATGACCTGCAAAATAAAAGATAATTTCTGCCTGATCACCTGTTTTTGATGCGAGTTTCGATATGAGGTCTATCTTTTGATAAATTTCACCGAATGTTGCATCTTGTAGTAAATGTGAATTTATTTCATCAACACCAAATGTTTTAATTACATATTCGTTGAATATTGAGGCATCATTCCTTGCAAATTCGACATTGGTTTCTGTATTAAGCCCTTTCTGGTAACGAGAATAATCTTCATTTCCTATGATCAGTGCATAACGATATGGATGCTTTGTCCTGTTTACAGGAATGTTTTTATCAACTTCTGATGAAAGGGAGGCTATTTTGATATCCGGTGAGGTGGTTGCGATGCCACTGATGATGACTTCGTTACGGGCAGTAAGCTTCTGTCCAAGACTTACATAAAGAGTAGTATCTCTGGCATACCTGTTCAAGGATTCTTTCAGATCGATTAGGACTGGGATTTCATTTAGCGTATAACGTCTTGTAGCAATAAAATGAAAGTCCAGTTCACGTGTTTCTCCTCTGTCAAGGTTTCCTAATTCAAATCTATCCTCTTCTCCGAGGACTCCGAGGAATATACAATTTGTTTTGGTTAGTTTGAATTCAGTTACCACATCCTTTGCATATCCCTCACCAATATTCTGGACGATAACTTTCAGGGTAATAGGGTTGTTAAGTTTTATCAAACCACCATCCTTAGTACTGAAAACTGCATCTGCAATAATCACATTAGGACTTGCAAATTTCTTAGTTTCAATTTTAATTTCCAGTGGGAAAGCATCTAAACCGCGTTTTTCCAATACTTCAATCTTAAACTCTGCAATGCCATTTTCAAGTTCCAAATTTCCCTGAATGGGAATTGTAACCAGTTCACTGTTATTACCCTGCAAATCTCCCAGACTGATCAATTTTTCGTAAGAAAGCCCGGTCAGCTCATTGTTTTTTAATGAAATTTTTACTTTCACATCTTCCGCAGTACCTTCGCCAATGTTTTCAATATTCAGGCTGATCTGGCATTTTTCATTTGCATTGATGTAATTATTTTGATTTTCATCAATAAATCTTTCTCCGGTAATAATAAGGTCCGGGAGCTTGGTTACTATAGATCGCTTTATTTTAATATAAGTGATTTTTTTCTTTTCACTTTTTCCTGAAATTACCTGCCCATTCGTAACAACTGCAAATGAGAGCAGAATCAGAATGATTATCTTTGTTTTCATTTCATATAATATTTTGTTATTTTCAAAAATTAAAAACGATAACTAAACCCTATCATAGGCTGCATAGTATAAGGATCGAAAGAATAGTTGAATGAAAAATCCGATTTACCGGAATTTTTTCTGGCTTTACCAGCCTGAAGTCCAGTCCAGATAAGGTCAGCAACCCATATTGTAACTGCAGTTCCGATGAGAATTTTGGAATACAATTCCTTATTTTCAGCTTGTTTAAATAAATCATCTCGCTCATTGGAAGTTGTTGCATCCTTATAGTCTTCGTATGCATTATACGCACTGTTATTCATAACTATTGAGCCGCCAATACATCCGTAGCCCACTAGTCCGAGAAGCCACTGTGCCCCGCTACCTTTAACAACCCTGTTTCCTAAACCAGGCAGCAATGCAGACAAAGCGAGAGCACCTCCGACACTGACTCCACTTTTTTTAATGGATTCTTTTTTGATTTCAGGCAAAGACTCAGGACTTGCTAATATCTCAATAGAGATCTCTTCATCAATATAAGCATTATCAGCTTCCAGATCCCAGATAATCCTCTTATTTGTACCTCCGGTAACTCCCTTGTTTATATCTCCTGTTAAAGCTGACGGGATAATTTCTTCTCCTGTGCCTGTTAGAACTTTAATCCGAATATTGAATGTCTCATTGGTTTTAGCTTTAATAATATCATAGGTTATTATCAGATTAGAACCTTCTAAATTAAAATCAATATTGTCAATCTCTGCTTTAGATTGGGCTTGTAAAGGTTTGTAACTCATTAACAAAATACACAATCCAATCATTAAAACAGTAAAAATTTTATAATTCTTCATAATTAATTTTTTGTATATCAATCTTTAATTAATAATTATTCATTATCTGTTTTCAGTTTTCCTGAACTAACTGTATTATCTAAACCATTTTTATGGGTATTAAATTTTTTTCTATCATGTAAGGGAGCTTTTCTCACCAGTTCAATTTCTCCACCCTTTTCATTGGTAACATATACATGCAGGTTCCAATTGTAATCTAAGTCCGGATTAAGTATAGAAAGTGCTTCCCATGTTTCCCCATCATCTCGTGATATCATATCTCCGTATCCTGCAATAGCCGGGCCATCATCAGATCCTGCTGGATATTCATCAGGAGGCTGATTGAATACCCAATATCCTACCCAGAGTTCGTTATTTGCATTAATGGTATAGGATTCAGAAATTGAAAACTCAGTCCATCCTCCAATTGCCGGATTTGGAACTAATTCGCTGTAGACTAAATTCGGTGGATTGTATCCCTCCCAGATAGTGACATGGTAGCTGACAGGAGAACCCAATTTTGGAAAAAATTTTATCTTTGTTAATTTGAAACCATTATATTGCTGCAGACTTTGGGTGGTAAAACGAATGGCCACATCAAAATCACCTCCTTCTGTATATCCGATCCCGGTATAATTGTATCCGTCATCATAATGAAGCCATACACTCGTACCTCCTCCGGATTCCGTTTTAAATTCAACTGTATTTCCATATATAATATCTTTGGAAGTCTGAATATATGTTCTCAAATTGTAACTGGTATTGCTCGATAAGTTTGTAATAGTATATGAAAATTTTGCTGTTGAAGCAATACTTCCAAGACTCTTATAATTATTGCTAATTGTTGGATATCCATATAATGACCAGCAAAATCCATGGTCGGTTATAGAAACCTCACCAATTTCAACAACTTCTCCATTAGCCGTAACAGATGTGGATAAGATGTTTATTACTTCATCTGTTCTTACAAATGCAAGCCTTATGAGATCTATTTTCTTACAACCTATAAAATATGTTATACCTATACCCACTAAAAAAATAATAATAAGTAGGAATGCAATTCTTAAAGATTTCATATTGATAATTTTTTTTTACTATCTATAGTGTTTTATTATTGTTGTCCGATAAAAAACAAAGTTAGTTAAATTTTGCTTTTAATTTCTTGATAATCAAATTTTATTTTGTAATATCATAATGAGCTATATTATCAGCAATTTGGTAAAATGTCTCCCCTGATATTTTTACGCCTTCCTCTACTTTTTCTATAATGGGAGTCCAAAAATCCTCCAGATTTCTAAAATCTGGAGGATTTAAAGGATTATCTCACATAAATAACCTTTTCCCAGCCGGCAATGTTATTATTTCCCGAATTGATTTGAATTATGTAAGTTCCTTTCGGGATATCGCCGGGTATCCATTTTACAAAATTTTGGTCGGGTTTGATTTTAATACTTTTTATCAATACACCATTTGTATTGAAAACTTCTAAAAAAGATTCTTCTTCAATGCTGAATTCAATATTAAAACTATCGTGTGATGGGTTCGGATATACTTTTATTTTCTTTTCTTTTTTTGATGATGTTTCATCATTTCCTACCTGTGTATCCCACACAGCCAATGTATATTCTCCTTTTTGCAAACTATCAATATAAAAATTGCCAATCATCCAGATACCCTCTTTTGTAAAATTGATTGATTGCCAGTCTTCGGCAGGGCAGGAACGGTAAAGTATTACAACTGAATCGGTTTGACTTAAAATTAATGTACTATCCAAATAATTATTTCTGTTATAAAAAAAACGTCCGGTTGCAATGAAATCTTCAGGGAAAATACCGTCAATTTTCCAATACCTGTAATCAGAAAGTCTTAATCCCGGAACAGGAGTTTTTAAACTATCGGGTGGCACCCAGTTATGTGTAACCCTGAAAAATGCCGAATCGGTGATTTGCTCAACAGTTACACCAAAAAAGGTGTTTGGAAACTCATACTTGCCTATACTGTTTATTGTTTGAAAATAGTCTGTTGTGGCATCGCACAGTTTTTCATCAATGTCCATCATAACGGCTTCGGGAGCAAAAGGTACCTGTTTAACCGAACATCCTGTTTTGCCTGAAAAATGAATTGTATCGGTAAAAGTATTCCAGTTGCTGTCCATAAAGGTTACTTCAACAATATTGGAATTAGCGAGATAATCATATCCCTTATATTTTTGTTTTGGATAGACAAAAACATCAAAATCTTTACCGGTAGCTTGGACTGCAAATGAATCAATAGAAAAATGAGGAGTACCGGGAGTGAATACCCAGGCATCAAAAAAATCGGTCATATCAATACCTGTGTAAGAAGTCATAAAATCTCTCATATCATAAGATGAAGCATAATTAAAAGCAAACTCCTCAAGATAGGCTTTCACAACATCAAAGAAAAGATCACTGCCAAGATAACCTCTCAATGTCTGAACAACAGTACAACCTTTATTATAAACAGTACTTCCATAAGTGAGTTCGGTGGGGACTCCGTACAAAGCATAATATCCGCTGTCTTCAACATATGTAGTACGCAAAACATCAGCATGTTTATTACGCATTGAGTTTTTAAAATCTTCTTCGCCGTAAAGGTCTTTTCTGTAAAAAATTTCACAGAAGACAGCCCAGCCTTCGTTAAGCCACATATCTCCTGCGGAAGCACATGTTACGAGATCGCCAAACCACATGTGTGATAATTCATGGGTATAAAGCCATTCATAAGTTGATGTGCCGTTGATGCAGAAATGCGGATATGCAATATTTGTAACATGCTCCATAGCTCCTTTAGCCGTGCCTACATAACCCACTCTGTTCCACGGATATGAATTAAAATAATATTCAAAAATTGCCATTATATCTTTTAAATTAGAAAATGAACCGGGAACATCAGATGTATCAGCAGGTTTGGTGTAAATTAAAATTGGAATTGTATCGTTTATACCATTATAAGAATCAGCCACTGCTTCATATTCGCCAACGGCAACCGAAGCAAGATAAGTTGGAATAGTTTTGTCCAACTGCCAGTGATAAGTAACGGATTTATTTTTATTAATTGTTTTTGAAATTAAAGCACCACCACAAACGGCTTTTTTCCCTTCGCCAACCGTGATGTAACAATCATAAGTTGCCCTGTCCTTGAAATCATCAAC
>JAUWSB010000168.1 GCA_030610255.1 Bacteroidota bacterium | reverse complement strand
TATTTTATATTTTTGCAATCATGGAAATAGTAGTAAGCGGAATAAGACCAACAGGTAATTTACATTTGGGAAATTACTTCGGTGCAATAAAAAATTTTATCAAAATGCAAGAAGAAAACAATTGTTATTTCTTTATTGCAGATTATCATTCATTAACAACACATCCTACTCCGGATAACCTTTATGGGAATGTTAAGCAGGTTTTAGTTGAATATTTAGCTGCAGGATTGAATCCCGAAAAGGCAACAATTTATATTCAAAGTGACTTGCCCGAAGTATGCGAACTTTATCTTTTGCTTAATATGAATGCATATCTTGGCGAACTTGAAAGATGCACTTCTTTTAAGGAAAAAGTAAGGAAACAACCTGAAAATATTAATGCCGGACTTTTGACATATCCAACATTGATGGCTGCTGATGTTATCATCCATAAAGCTGCAAAAGTCCCTGTCGGAAAAGACCAGGAACAAAACCTTGAAATGATGCGAACTTTCGCCAAACGATTCAACCGTATATACAAAACCGAATATTTCCCTATTCCAACAGCATATAATTTCGGGGAAGCCCTTGTTAAGATTCCTGGTTTGGACGGTAGCGGAAAAATGGGAAAATCGGAAGGCGAAGGAAATGCAATTTTTTTAGCAGATAAGCCTGAAGTAATACGTAAAAAAGTTATGAAAGCTGTTACTGATAGCGGACCAACCGAAATGAACCAGAATAAGTCAGAACCTATTGAAAACCTCTTTATATTGTTGAAAGTTGTTTCAACACCAGATACTGTAGCTCACTTTAATGACCTTTATAATAAATGTGAAATTCGTTATGGTGATTTAAAAAAACAATTAGCCGAAGATATAATTAACTTCACAGCACCTCTTCGTGATAAAATTACCGAATTATCAGCAAATAACGATTACTTACGAAAAGTTGTAAAACATGGTGCTGATAAAGCCCGCGAAAGTGCTTCCAAGACTATTAAAGAAGTTAGAGAAATAATTGGTTTTAAAAATTTTTAATTAAAATGGATTCAAAAAAATTATTATCAATAATTATTAACTGGCTTTTAAGAATAGCCGTGATATTTTTTATCTTTCCATTCTTTTATGATAATTTTATTAACATTAACTTTGAACAAGCTTTTTGGAACTGGATAGTAAAAATATTATTAATAATCTTTTTTATTGGCTTGAGTTTAACAATTATATTCCTGAAAAAATCAAGATTTTATAATTTGGGTTTTTTCTTTGTTTTTATAGGAAGTTTTTACAAAATTCTTGATATTGCTTTTCAAACAGGTTTGTCATTTGAGCAGATTAATTATTTTTTATTGATAATTATTTCTATTTACTTTATGTCAAAAACCGACAGATCACACAGAAAGAAGCGGTATTAGGCTCTTAATTCTCAAAACTAACCAACATGTTGTTAGTTTTAATGTTGTCGAAATTCAATTCCCGCGAAGTGGCTTTTTTTCAGGCTTGTCCTGAAAAAACACAGGCTCTATGTTGTTTTTTGTGGGTTTTATCAAATACTAACTCATTATAGGTTAAACATTCAACACTCAACATACAATATTCAACGACCAAAGGGAGCCCGTCCATCCATACGGACTTCTTTCAGTCGTATGGGTTCCTTTTAGTCATATGAAGCGAAGCAAACGACACTAAGTTAGTACGTATGTATCCGTCCATCCATACGGACTCCTTTCAGTCGTATGGATGGATTTTCATTATTTCTATATATTCGACTTCGCAGTTTCAATACTTTTATAAATTATAGCTATTAACTCTTATTGTAAAATCAATAAATCTATCTTCTAAATCAAATTTTTTCATTTTCTACTTTTTTATTGATTATTTTGTGTTGCTTATTGAGTGTTTTTTTCAATATAACATTAATATTTAATATCGAAATAATTATTACCCACTCTATTCGACATAGAGCCTAAATTTATTTTGGTTCTATAATGGATAATCAAATTTGCCACTGATTCACAGATTAGAAAATTAATCTTTTCTTATTAAATTCATATTCAATAGGCTATTAAAAAGTTAAACTAACCATCATGTTGTTCACATTCAATGTTGTTTATGCAGCCATTAGGATATTGTTTCGGGTTACCCATATGGGCCCATACGGGCTAATGAAACGAAGTGAATCCGTACGACTAAAAGGAGTCCGTATGGATGGACTTCGTGTCGCTAACTTTGTGTCGCGGGTTGCGAGTTGCGGGGTTCAGATAGATTTTTAAATATAATTTTTTTTGAGAAATTATGAAAAGTGATATTCATTTCCCAAAAAATCCGCTAAAAGATTTGATTAGTAAATATGAACAATTAGGTAAAAAAATTAAAACAATTTTTTTCGTATTTTTACCCCCTGAAATTTAAAGGAACTTGAATTAAAGATGATAGATACTTCCCCTAAAAAAGAAACAGCAATACTGGTTGGATTAATAACAAAGCAACAGGATAAGGAAAAAATTAACGAATATTTTGATGAACTTGAATTTTTAATTGACACGGCAGGAGGAATACCTGTAAAACGATTTGTCCAGACACTTGATATTCCAAACTCAAAAACATTCGTAGGCTCGGGAAAATTAGATGAAATAAAACAATACGTTAAAACCACCAATATTGACCTTGCTGTTTTTGATGATGAATTAAATCCTTCACAAATTCGTAATCTTGAAAGAACTTTAAACTGCAAAATACTTGACCGTACAAATTTAATACTTGATATATTCGCGAGCCGTGCAAGGACAGCTAATGCAAAAACCCAGGTTGAACTGGCACAATATGAATATCTTCTGCCCAGGCTGACAAGGATGTGGACCCACCTTGAACGCCAAAGGGGTGGTATCGGGTTAAGAGGTCCTGGGGAAACAGAAATTGAAACCGACCGGCGAATTATTCGTAATAAAATTGCACTGCTCAAAAAAAAATTGGTTCAGATTGATAAACAAAAAACAACACAGAGAAAAAACAGGGAAAATTTAGTGCGAGTTGCCTTGGTGGGTTATACAAATGTAGGGAAATCAACACTGATGAACCTTCTAAGTAAATCAAATATTTTTGCTGAAGATAAACTTTTTGCCACACTGGATACAACCGTACGGAAAGTTGTAATTAAAAATCTGCCTTTCCTAATATCCGACACCGTTGGTTTTATACGTAAACTCCCGCACGGAATTGTAGAATCATTCAAATCAACACTGGATGAAGTAAGAGAAGCTGACATCCTTATTCATGCAGTTGATATCTCTCACCCCGATTTTGAAGAACAAATTAATATTGTAAACCAAACCTTAGCCGACATTCAAGTAATTAATAAACCAATAATCACAGTCTTTAATAAAATTGATATTTATACTTTTATTGAGAAAGAAGAAGATGACCTCTCGCCAATAACAAAAGAAAACATCTGCCTTGAAGACCTGAAAAATTCGTGGATGGCTAAAATTAATACACCTTGCCTGTTTATTTCTGCTACTGAAAAACAAAATTACCAGGAACTGAGAAAAATACTTTACGAAGAAGTGAAGAAGATTCATATTAAGAGATATCCTTATAATGATTTTTTGTATTAGAAGCTAAAAATCAGTTTTACGTTTGATGTTTGATGTTTAATGAAAATAGATATATTTGCCTGAAATTTTAATCTTCTGATAAAAATGAAGAAATACCGTCTGATTTTACTTTCAATTTTTTCGGGAATATTGTTTTCTATTGCCTGGCCTGTAAACGGTTTTCCTGTATTTTTATTTTTTTCGTTTGTACCTCTACTTTATATTGAAGATTTTATTTGCAAAAACAAAAAGAACTTCAGCATATTCAGCATTTTTTTTTATTCCTATCCGGCTTTTTTCGTTTGGAATTTACTCACTACCTGGTGGATATGGAATTCAACGGAAACAGGAGCCATTATGGCAATATTGTTGAACTCGCTTTTTATGGCTGTATTTTTTAATCTTTACCATATCACAAAAAGAATATTATATAAAAACCATCAGGGATATTTCATCTTAATTTTTTATTGGATAACATGGGAATTTTTACATCTTGACTGGGATCTTTCATGGTCATGGCTTAATCTCGGAAATGGATTTGCATCTTATACAAAATGGATTCAATGGTATGAATTTACAGGCACTTTTGGCGGAACATTATGGATATTACTTGTTAATATTATCATTTATAAACTATTAGTTGAATTACTGAACAAAAACAAATCATTAAAAAAGATTATAGTTTTATTTTCCTCATCTTTTTTATTGATTTTTTTACCAGTAATATTTTCATACATTATTTATAATAATTATGAAGAAACAAAAAATCCTGTAAGTGTGGTTGTTGTCCAACCCAATATTGACCCATATTCCGAACAATATAATTTACCTCCTTCGGTAATAATTGATAAAATATTTAAGCTTGTCGAACCTGAAATTGATAGTCTTACCAATTTTGTTGTTTGTCCGGAATCTGCTGATCAGGAAGACATCTGGGAAAGAAATATAAAAAACTACCCATCAATAATTCAGTTAAAAAAGTTTATAAAAAAATATTCGCATATAAACTTTATAATTGGAGCTTCGACATATAAAAGGCTGGAAGATGAGCAACCAATCACTAATGCTGCCAGAAAATTCCATGATAGTGACAATTATTATTACGCATACAATACCGTTATTTTTCTTGATTCATCAGATATTATCAGGCTTTATCATAAATCAAAACTTACTCCGGGAGTTGAAAAAATGCCTTCATGGAAAATATTAAAACCATTGGAAAAATTTGCAATAGACCTTGGTGGAACCATAGGAACGCTTGCAACTGATAAAGAAAAAAAAGTATTTAACACAAAAGATTCATTAAAAGTTGCTGTGATTATTTGCTATGAATCGGTTTACGGAGAATTTGTTTCAGAATTTGTAAGGAACGGAGCCAACCTGATTTTTTTGATCACTAATGACGGTTGGTGGGGAAATACACCCGGTCATCGTCAGCATTTTTCATTTTCTCCTTTAAGAGCAATTGAAACCAGACGAAGTTTTGCGAGGTCGGCAAATACCGGTATCTCGTGTTTTATCAATCAAAAAGGCGATGTATTTCAAAAAACCGAATATTGGGTTCCGGCTGTTATCAAGCAAAACATCAACGCTAATTCAAAGTTAACTTTTTATGTTAAGTATGGGGACTACTTAGGCAGAATTTCCGCTTTTATCACTGCCTTGTTTAT
>JAUWSB010000050.1 GCA_030610255.1 Bacteroidota bacterium | reverse complement strand
GATCAAGAGTTCTTGCTTTCTTAGCGTACCGTAAAGAATATGCAAATCATTTTGCAACATCTGTAAGTTTATACTTTAACGGACAATCAGGACAGAGATATTCTTACGTATATAACGATTACGGTGACTTGAACGGTGAAGGAGAAAATCCAGGAAACTTAATCTATATTCCTGAAAATAGAAGCGATATTGTTTTGATTGATATTGGAGCACCGGGAGATGATAATTATGTTTCTGCAGACCAACAATGGAGTAACCTGAATACATTTATCGAAAGTGATAAATACCTCAAAGAACATCGTGGTGATTATGCAGAAAGAAACGGAGCAAGATTACCATTCGTAGGCACTTTCGATGTAAGAATAGCTCAGGATTTCTACATGAATGTCGGTAAAAATGTGCATACATTACAAATATCATTTGATATTTTCAACTTTGGTAACCTGTTGAACTATGACTGGGGTACAAAAAGATATATATCAAATAATGCATATCAATTGATTAAATTCAAAGGATTTGAAGAAGACGGCACTACACCAACATTTAATTACACAGGACCTACTGATGTTGATGATGTTTACAGTATAGATGATTCCGGTGTGTTTAGCTCAAGATGGCAAGCACAAATTGGTATTCGTTACATCTTCGGAAAACATTAATCTAACTAATCAGAATAAAAAAGCCGCTTCATACGAGGTGGCTTTTTTTTGTATTATTGTAAACTCAAAACTCACTCAAATAGCTTAACTAATGAAAACAAAAGCCCTAATATTTTTTAGTTTAACAGTAATAATCTTTGGATTATTTATTTTCTCCTGTAAAACGCCCAAGCAAACAGAAGAAGAGTCTTATGTTGTAATGCTTTCTGTAGATGGTTTCCGTTGGGATTATCCCGATAGCATCTCAACTCCAAACCTTGATTTTATTGCTTCAAAAGGAGTTAAAGCAAAATCGTTAAAACCATGTTTTCCTACAAAAACATTCCCAAACCATTATTCAATGGCTACAGGGCTTTACCCCGACCACCACGGAATAGTTTTGAATAATTTTTATGCTCCGGATATGGATAAACATTATTCAATCGGAAACAGGGAAGCAGTTGAAAATGGCAATTTCTACAGTGGTGAACCAATATGGGTTACAGCCGAAGAACAAGGTGTAACTTCTGCTTCATATTTTTGGGTTGGCTCTGAAGCCCCGGTAAAAGGAATCAGGCCTACATATTGGAAAAGATACGACCATGATTTCCCTTTTGAACAAAGAATTGACAGTGTGATAGCATGGCTGCAACTTCCCGAAAATAAACGCCCCCATCTGATTTTATGGTATATTCACGAACCGGATAGTAAGGGCCACGATTTCGGACCTGATAGCAAAGAAATTGAAGAAACTGTTATTTACCTTGACAGTCTTATTGGCGTTTTTATTAACAAAGTTGAACAGCTTCCTTACTCCGACAAAATAAATATTATAATAACCTCAGATCATGGAATGTGCAATATCTCAACTGACAGAAACGTAATTCTGGATGAATATATACAATCCGATTGGTTTAAGTATATTAAAGGTGGAAATCCTGTTTACTGTCTTGATGTAAAAGATGAATATTATGATACAGCTTTTATCTGTTTAGATTTGATGCCGCATGTTAAAGTGTGGGAGCATGGCAGACTACCTGAAAGATTAAATTATGGAACAAATCCCCGTACACTTGACTTTGTTTTAGTTGCCGACAGCAGTTGGAGTGTAAGATGGAAAAAACAAAGACCTTATGAAGGCGGAACTCATGGTTATGATAATGATAACACGGATATGCACGCAATATTTTATGCAATGGGACCGGCTTTTAAAATAAATTATTTTCATCCGACTTTCAATAATGTGGATATTTATCCTTTAATTACTGAAATATTGAAACTACAACCAACAGAAGTAGATGGCAAACTTGAGAATGTCAGTGAAATGTTGAAAAATTAGAAAAGACTGAGGCTCCATACGGACTCTTTTCAGTCGTAAGGCTGAGGAATATAAGCAATCATCAATGGTTAGATTGTTAAATAGCTGAATGGCTTGATAATTGAATATTAATTAAACTTGAACTAATAAGACTTAAAACGTAAAAAATGATCTGCAATAACAATTGCAGTCATAGCTTCAACAACAGGGACGGCACGGGGGACTATACATACATCATGCCTGCCTTTGCCTGAAAATATTACCTTTTTACCATTCTTGTCAATGGTTTGCTGTTCTTTTTTTATTGTTGGTGTTGGTTTAAAAGCAACATTAAAATAAATATCCTGTCCATTGGATATACCTCCTTGTATTCCACCGGAGTTATTTGTTTTTGTGATTATTTCCCCATCTTCAATAACAAAACTGTCATTATGCTCCGAACCTTTTTTACCGGAGCTTTTAAAACCCGCACCATATTCAAAACCTTTGGCTGCATTAATACTCATCATGGCTTTAGCCAGATCGGCTTGTAATTTATCAAATACCGGCTCGCCTAACCCAACTGGAACTCCCTGAACAACACAGCTTATAATTCCGCCAATTGAATCACCTTCATCTTTAATATTTTTTATCAGATTTATCATTTTTTCAGATGTTTCTTTATCAGGGCAACGAACTAATGATTTCTCAATCTGTTCAAAATTTAAAATTTTATAATCCTTTTCCAATTCAATATCTCCGATTTTAGAAACATAAGCAATAATATTGATTCCGGAATTTTTAAGAATAATTTTTGCAACAGCACCTCCAACAACTCTTGCGGCTGTCTCTCGTGCAGAAGCCCTGCCTCCTCCCCTGTAATCTCTTACTCCGTATTTTTTTTCATAAGTATAATCTGCATGTGAAGGGCGGTAAATATCCTTCAGAAATTCATAGTCCTCGGTTTTTTTATCAATATTTTTAATAATGAATCCAATTGGAGCACCGGTTGTTTTCCCATTGAATATACCCGAAAGAAATTCAACTTTATCGGTTTCTTCCCGTTTGGTTGTTAAAAACGATTGCCCGGGTTTTCGCTTTTCCAATTCGTTTTGAATAAAATCCATATCTATCTTCAATCCGGGCGGACAACCGTCAATAACTCCTCCGATTGCTTCTCCGTGAGATTCGCCAAAAGTTGTCAGACAAAATAATTTTCCTGTTGTATTTCCTGCCATAATAAACAAAAATAAGAAAATTTAATGTAATTTAACTATACATGAGTAAAGTCTAAATAGCCATCGGATGACTGATTCTATAAAATCCGTTAGAAAAATAAAGCTGTTTATCTGTTAATTAAAAAGTCATCCGATGGCTATCATTCTCTAAATTTTTACTTTTTATACCATACTCATTATTTTATCCCAAAAGGAATTTTTAATATTATACTAATGTTTCTCCCGATATTAAAATACTTCATTCCTTTTAATGTTGAAAGATGGTCGTAATATGTTTCATTTAATAAATTATTTACATAAATACCAAGCGAAACCATTTGATTTGACCATTTAATTTCTCCACCAATGCCAGCATTTAAAAGTATGTAGCTATTTGTTTGTGTTTCAAACATAGCTGGATTGCTTTGCTTTGAAGCTATTAATGTCCCGATTTTTACAAATGAATTATGTAAAAAACACAACTTTTCTTTTTGAGCTTTTATTTCTAATCTTAACTTATTTTGTGGAATAAACGGCAAATAACCACCGTCTGTCTTTTTTCCGATTATATATGAATAGTTTGCATTAATATTTAACCAATTCAGAAGATATACATTTAACCCTGCTTCAGCTCCGAATAATTCAGCATTTGTTTGCGAATACCTGTATATTTTATCCCCATTGTCTGTAGTATCAGTGGTTGGTGCTATAAAAATATAATCATTGATTTTATTATAAAATCCTGAAATATCAAATGTTGCATAATTTGAATGATAATGCATACTTAAATCTGCTTCATAACTTCTTTGTGGTTTCAAATTAGCATTACCTTGTTCGTAGCGAGTCCCATGAATGCCGTTTTCGGTTAATTCTGCAATGTTTGGCGTTCTGTAAGCAGAAGCAAGATTCACTCTGAATAAAAGCTGTTCATTCAGATTATAAGTTGCACCAATTGAAGCACTAATATTATTATAATTTTTATCAACCTTTGGTTTACCCGGTTCTTCCTGTGTTAAGACAGAACGATAATCATACCTTATACCTGCCTGCGGTCTTAATTTTTCAAAGAAAGTATATTGTATCAAACCAAAAAATGAAAATTCATTAACGTCTGCATCAGGAATTACGTGAGCCGGTGCTTCGTTATTCCTGTTTGTTTGATTCATCCCCTGAAACCCAATAATGTATTCTGATCTTTTGCTTGAGGGCAAATATGTTTTAATTTCATAAGATAAAGTATTTAAATCCATATCTACCATTTCAAACGCAGGTTTGGTTGTATCAGTTTGTAATTTTCTTTTGTTCATTTGGTACGCAGCATTTATATCAATTTTATAATTTCCAAGATATAATTTATTTTGCAACGAAATTACATGGTTGGCCAAATCCTGATACCACACATCATTTTTTCTTCCTCTTTCCGAAATCAAAGGAACAGCAGCACCAACACACATTCCTAACTTAGATTTATTATAATCATAAAATAATTTAAATGTTCCGAACTTTGTATTCAAACCGATATTAGCTTTTAAGCTCAGTTCATTAAACCTTGTATTTGGAACATAATCATCATTACCGTCTTTATAATCTTTATGATTTTTAATGCCTGCCCTTACTCCCCAAAAAAAATCTTTTGAAGTTCCTTTAATTCCTAAATTTGTAACTATTCCTTCGGTATTTGCAAGATACCGGATATTAAAATCTCCAATTATTTTTCCAATCGGAGCTGGTTTTTCTTTTATAAGATTAATAACCCCGCCAATTGCATCGGAGCCATATAACAATGAAGCCGGCCCTTTTATTATTTCAACCTTATCAATTCCAAATTCATCAACAATAAAAGGATGATTTTCAGAAAACTGGAAATTTTCCATTTTCACTCCATTATTAAGAAGCAATATATTTGTCATTGACAATCCCCTGATAACAAGTTTTGAAACACCTGCCCCTTTTGAAATTACATCAACACCGGGAATAGTTGCTATTGCTTCATTAAATGAAGGCGTTCCGATATTATTTATTTGCACTCCATTAATAGTTTCAATTTTTATTGCATTCTCATGCTGAGATGAATATGTTCCGCCTGAAACAACAATCTCCTGCGATTGTATAACGGTTGGTTCAAGCATAATATCTAATATTATATCAGAATTATTTAGCTGTAACGTTTTAATAACTGTTTTATAACCGACAAATGAAAATTGTATCTTAAGTTTTCCATTTGGTAAGTTTCTTAGCTTATATTCGCCTTTTATATTTGTTACTGTTCCTTTATACTGCTCTAACAAATACACATTTGCACCCTCAATAGCATTATTTGTTCTGCTATCGGTAATTTTACCGCTTATTTGGTTTTGAGCATAAATTGAGCTGCTTAATAAGATTATAACCAGGGTATATAAGATTTTTTTCATTTTATTAAAAAAATCCTGACTATATAGTGCCTGTCCATAAAGTCAAACAATTTTTGAATTAAAGCACCAAATAACAAAAAACAAATAAATTCGAAATATCAATGATCAAATGTTCAAAACAGCTTTGAATATTGTCCCGAGTACTCGGGATCGGTCATTGAGATTTATTTGTATTTTGGTGCTTTTAATTTGTTATTTTTTAAAAAATTCTAAATGCTTAGTTTATAGACCGACTCTATATAGTCAGGATTTTGTTTCACTTGTTAAAATTAGCCAATACCTTTAATTTAGCTTCAAAATTTGTCAGGTTTTGTTTGGCTTTGTTAATCTTCTTTTCAAATTCTGCCTTTAATATATTTGCATTTATTGTGTCGGTAAGGAATCCAATATTATTCTCCCATAAATTAACATCTTCTCTAAGTTTACTGATCTTATTTGTAATGAAATTTCTCTCTTTAAAAATAAAGTTTTTTACACCTTGTGAATCTTTCATCGCTTCAATCCTTGTCTTATAATTTAACGTACTTATCTCTGTAGAGCTGATTTTTAGTTTATCAAGATGTTTATCAACAGCTAAACGAAATTCATTTTGAAGCTTTTCTTTTTCCTTGATAGGCACATGTCCGATATCCATCCATTCACGTTGAAATTCCTTAATAACTTTAAGATTTTCCTTTTTATCTTCACCGAACTTATAATCTTCTACTTTTTGAATCAGTTCTTGCTTTAACTTCAGATTATTTACTTCATGGTCCTGAATATTCGCGTAATATTCCGATTTACTGTTAAAAAACTCATCACAAGCTGCCCTGAATCTTTTCCAGATTTTATCGGAATTTTTTCTCGGAACAGGTCCTGTATTTTTCCATTCTTTCTGAAGGTTTATCATTTCATGTGTGGTTTTTTTCCAGTCTGTATTATTTTTCAAAGCTTCTGCCTGAACACATAAATCAATTTTTAGGTTGTAGTTGTTTACTTGTTGTTCCTTGATCCCTGCAAAATATTCTTTTTTATTTGTAAAGAAAGTATTCATGGATGATTTAAAACGCTGCCAAATTTCGTCGTTTTGTTTTTTGGGTGTAGGTCCTATTGTTCTCCAAATTTTAAACAATTCATTCATCTGCTCAGTATAATCCTGCCATTCTTTAATACTTGAACTCTCAATTGTGATTAATTTTTCAGCTTTATCGCATAATACTGATTTTGCTTCATAATTATTTTTTTGATCTTCGTTCAATTTCGCATAATGCTCGCGTCGTCTTTCATTAATTTTATCGGTAGCTGCTTTAAATCGTTCCCATATTTCATCCTTTTTGTCATTAGCTACAGGACCCATCTCTTTCCATTCCTCGTGGTATTTCTGAAGCTGTTTAAACGATTTCAGGATAGAAGTTTCAAGCAGAAGCTCTTCTGTTTTTTCGCAAAGTTTTATCTTACTTTCAAGATTTTTTTTGAGGTCAAGGTCTCTGAGTTCTTTATTTATTTTTACTTTATCAAAGAATTTCTCAACTAAAAAGTGATAACTCTGCCATAAGTTATTAATTTCACCCTGTGGCACCATACCAATTTCTTTCCATCTTTCCTGTAAGATTTTAAACTCATCATATGTTTTTTTCAGGGTTTCTTCAGAGCTTATCAAAACTCTCAGTTCTTCAAGTATTTGTTTCTTTTTCTCAAGGTTATCCTGTTTAAGTTTTTCCTGCTCCTGGTTATATTTGGCTTTATTTTGTTTATATATACTAAAGGATAGTTTAAATCTTTCTTCAAACTGGTCTTCAGGTGGCGAATAATCTTCTTCTACTCCGCCTTCAGCTAAATATTTTTCTAATTGTTGGTCCTTTTCAATTTTATTGATTTTCAGGAAAGCTACTTTTATCAGTGCAATCTTTGTTTTTATTGAAGTAACATCAGGTTCCTTAACCGTTGCTTCCAATAACTCAACAAGCTGCTCTTTTGACAATCGTTCATAATTTTCAATTACTTCTTCCGGTTTTTTTTCTTCTTCTGCGGCTGGTGTTGCTGTTGCTTCTTCTTCTATTGATGCAGCTTTTGCTTCTGGTGCTGCTGCTTCTGCTACTTCTGGCGGGGATTCCAGTGGTGGTGGTTCTGCCTCTTCTGTTGCTGCTTTTTCTTCTGCTACTGCAACTGCTACTTCAGTTTTATCAACTTCTTTATCAGAATCAGTATCTGGCTGATCTTCTGTTTTTACGCTTTTAGCTTTTGCTTCCTTTTTAGATTTTACGGGTTTTTTCTTCTCACCCTTTTCAGTTTTCTTAGCTCCTGTTTTCTTATCAGTAACCTCAATAATCTCTTTTTCTGGTTTTTCTTTTAAATCAATATCGGGTAAAGTTTTATCCTCTGATTTTTTTCCGGTTTTTTTTTGTTTTTTGTCAGGAAGCTTTTTTTCTTCCAGTAATTTTACTTGTTTTTCCTGCTTTTTTTCAGGTAATAGGACTTGTTCTTTCATAATATCTTCTGTTTTTTACAGATGTAGAATTCTCTTCCTGAAAATTGCTTTAAGCAACTTCAGAAATCTGATCAAGTTCAACAATACTTTTTATATAAATTAATAAACAAAATATTTTTGTTTTAGAATTTAACTAAAACCAATATAAATACTGATTTTACTGACATCATACATTATAAGTAATGCAAAAATAGTAATATTTTAATACTTGAAAAAAAAAATCAGAATAAATTAGAAAAGATTTAATCAAACACGGATTTATTAAAAATTATATACCCGAAATTTACAATAAATGAAAACGAATCAGTTGTACGATCATAATAATTTAAACTTATACTAATGGGACCCAAAATGCTATGATATATGAATGCTGCTGAAGCTATATACGACCTGTCTGAAAATGGCTCACCATATACTGCCTCAAAATTATCCGGATCCTGAATTATCAAACGATACGGCTGAAAAAGATACCCTTCAATTCTAAAATTAATTTTTTTGTATATTTTGATAATATTTTTCAGCCCGACTGCTCCGTAATTATGCGCCCTGTATTTAGGAAGAAATAAAATTTTACTTTCAGGTATAGGTTGAAAAGCAGGTGCAGATAATATACTTGCTGTGTAATTATTAAATAATGCCTGATTTGATAAATATAATTCGGCGTAAAACCCAAATTTAAAACTACCTAAAGTTTTAAAGTAATTATCATAAATAAGCTTTAACTGATAAAAATTATGATATGCAACAAATTCATCTGTTTTAAGAGAAGTGGAACCGTATATATCTTTTTCCTTACCCCAAACATATCTTAAAGACAGTAATAAACGAACACCGCTATTGGCATATTGTTTTTTGTTCAGGGAGTTTATTTCAAATAAAATGGATGGTGTAAAAAAATCAAAATATGTTATGTCGGTCGTATCAAAACGGCTAAAATAATTGGTTTGGTAGTATTCATCTTTTAATTCCCCTGATGCTATACTCAGAACTAACTTGGAAGTACTGCTACATGGTATTCCCGTATTTATTGCTAAATGACTTTCATTCTGGACTAAAAACGATGGGTCTTTATCTTCAAAAAAATAAGTAGTATTTTTAAAATAATCTTTATGATTATATGTAAAATCCATTTCAATAAAATACGGTAATTTTGCTGGAAAATCAAGTCTTGTTTCTAATTTAACCGAACTATAAAACCTTCCAAAATATGCATTTGTACTAATATAAAAAGCATTTTTTCCAAGAAACCTGTAATTTAAACCAAAAAATGCTTCATTAATAGCATTTGATGAAATATTCCCGCCAAATTGGGCAATAAAATTTTCGGATTTTTTTACATCTAAATATAAATCATAAAAACCTGTTTCTTTATTAAAATACAAATTAGGATAAACATATTTTATATTATAGTCGGCAATTAGCTTAAAATATTCCTGTTTCAGTTCTTTAATAGTGATATACTTTTCTTTGTGTTTTAATAGCCGGCTAACATAAAATGACTGGTTTTTTTTCAATCCATTAATATATATTGAATCAATTATAAGCGGTGGTTCTTTTTTATTAAAATTATTACGTTTTTCTTCAATCTGCTTTGGATTACTTCGTTGATTAATCAATTGAAAAATTTCATTCATTTTTCTTATTGTTGCAACGTACCCGCTATCAATAAATACTTTGGTATTGCTGAAATCAGTCATATTATTAATATCTCCCATTTGGGGTTCTATCAGCACACCTTTTCCTGGAATAATGCTGTAATCTGTTTTTTCCATCAGCATGTTTTGTATATGGGAAATAATATCATCCTGTTTGGGAGATTTATAATTTCCTGCAGCTTTACTTCCTATAATAATATCAGGTGAAAAATCTTCATACGCTACGTCAGAAGGGAAATTATTATACATTCCGCCGTCAAATAACAACTTCTCATTAATTTTAATAGGTCTGAAATAAAACGGGAAAGTTGCAGACGCCCTGATAGCATCACCCAACTGTCCTTTTGATAAAACTACTGACTTGTTTGAATCAATATCAGAAGCCACACATCTGAAAGGAATATATAAACTATCAAAATTATACCCTGAAGCAGCACTTGCACCGGCAAATATTTCCATAAACATAAAATCCATCTCAAAAGGTGAGATAATATTGGCAGATAATAAGGACTCAATATTTTTTTTATAATTAAACGAAAAATTTACCCATGAAGCATTCGGACCTTCTTCTTTAAAAAAATATTCATATTTATCATTAATAATACCTTGGACCCATCGTTTAAATTCATCGGATGTTATAAGATTTTCAATTTCATCAGGTGAATAACCGCTGGCATATAATCCACCAATTAAAGCTCCCATTGATGTGCCGGCGATATAATCAATCGGAATATTATTTTCTTCCAAAGCCTTTAGAACCCCGATATGTGCAACTCCTTTTGCACCTCCACCGCTCAGAACCAATGCTACTTTTTGAGCATTTGCTTTGTTAAAAACAATTACAGGTAAAATAAATATAAAAAAAACAAATACCCTTAAAGACCTAATATTCATTGTAGTATAGTCGAAATAATTTATTCCATAAAATTAGTAATTTTTTTTATGAAATCAGTTATTAATATTTATTTCTGAGATTTAAACAGTATATTTTTGAATTTTATTCCAGATTGATTGAATAATATTAGTTAACTCTGAAAATTTATTGTATTCAACAATAGTTTGCTGATTTACCATAGCATCTACAAATATTCTGTTAAATGGAATCCATGCAATTATTTCAATATCGTTTTTTTTGCAATATTTTTCAATTACCTCAGTCATTTCTTTATTCAAATCAAATTTATTTAAAATAATTAATGGTTTAATACTAAAATTATTAACAAGTTCTACAACCCTTTTCAAATCATGTAAACCCGACTGTGTTGGCTCAGTAACAATAATTGCAATATCAACGCCGGTAATGGAAGCTATTACAGGACATCCTATTCCGGGAGGTCCGTCAATTATCACAAAATCCCTGTTTTTAGCTTTTGCAATTTTTTTTGCCTCTTCCCTGACAACGGTAACAAGCTTTCCGGAATTATCCTCGGCTATTCCCAATCGTGCATAAACCATTGGACCAAAACGAGAATCAGAAATAAACCAGCGACTGCTATCCGACTGAATCATTGAAATAGCATCTTCGGGACATACTCTTTTGCATAGTTCACAGCCATCACAAGAAAATTCAGAAATTGTTATCCTGTCACCTATAGTATTTATTGCATCAAACCTGCACAGGTCCTTACATATTCCACAATTTGTACATTTGCTATAATCAATTACAGCAGTCTTTCCTCCCAAATACTTATTTTCAAATAAAATCTGTGGTTTTAATACAAGAAACAAATCGGCAGCATCAACATCACAATCGGCTATAACGGCATTTTCAGCTACTGAAGCCAAAGCTGCAATAATGCTGGTTTTTCCAGTTCCTCCTTTTCCGCTAATTATTGTTATTTGTTTCATCTATAATTAAATGTGTATTTTTTTAAACAAATCCATAAATTCCTGTTTTATTCCGGGAATTTCATCAACTAATATTTTCCCTTCGGAATAAATGCCTGCAATTTTTTTATCAAAAGGTATCTTCATTAATACCTCAATATTTTCAGCATTGAGGTAATCATATAAATCATCCGAACCCAATCCAACACGGTTAACAACCACTCCCATTTTTTTTCCAAGTTTTTTTACCGTTTCAACCATCAGTTTCAAATCATTAACTCCAAAAGGTGTTGGTTCGGTTACCAGAATCACATAATCAACATCATTAACGGTTTCAATAACAGGGCAAGAAGTACCAGGGGGTGAATCATAAATTACAAGGGCATTTTTTTCAGATTCTTTTTTAACTGCTTTAATCACAGGAACGGCAAGTGCATTGCCAACTTTAATCCTTCCTTCAATAAGCTCAACGTTATCAAAAATATTATATTTTGAAACTGTTCCAAGAACATGATTTTTTTCTGTAATAGCATCTTCAGTTTCACAGGCATAAGAACATGCTCCGCAGCCATGACACAAGTCTTCCATTACAGCTATATGAGGAATTGATTTAACAAAAATAATTGCATTATAAGCACAATATTCGGCGCATTTTCCGCAATAAATACATTTATCTGTATTTATTTCAGGAATTTTTATTGAAACATTTTTTTTATAGTCAAAACTACCTTTTGTAAAAATATTAATATTCGGTTCTTCCACATCACAGTCAATCAACTGTATTTTACCATCCATAATATCTTTAATGGCATACATCAGATTAACAGCAACCATAGTCTTTCCGGTTCCCCCTTTTCCGCTTGCAATAGCAATCCGATAATCTTTTATTATCATAAAAACTTATTAAATAAATTACTTATGTCAAAGTATATATAGTCCGTCTATAAAATCTGAAAGTTTAAACCTGTCCGTTCGTTCAGGCGGGTAAATATTAAAAATCACAAATGACAAGCACCAAATTTCAAACCTGCCCGTCCGTTCAGGCGGGTAAATTACAATGTTCAAAAACTCAATGATCAAAACAGTTTCAAGCTGTTTGATTATTTGATAATTGATTTTTGGAATTTGTTTGTTATTTGCCCGCCCGACTGAAGGACTTCAGTCATTCGGGCGGGTTTTTTGTTATTTGGTCCCGATAGCTATCGGGATTATTCCAAAATTTATTTGACTTTATGAACTAATTATTAATGGTCACACAAATTTTTACCTGCATCAAGTTTATCATTAATCAAATCCTGAATCAGTTCTTTAGGTTCTTTAGGAGCAACTCCAACATAAACATTAATTTTTTGGTTTAAAAACAAATTTATTGCTCTTTGCCCCATACCACCGGCAATAACGTCTTTTACTCCCATTTCTGCCAGCCAGGCTGGTAAAACTCCCGGTTCATGCCTTGGTGGTGTTAAAAAATTCTCAGAGATGATTTTATTATCATCTACATCATAAACAGCAAATTGTCTGCAATGGCCAAAATGCTGGCAAACCCTGTTGTTTTCAACAGGAATGGCAATTTTCCTCATTTTAAAATTTTTAATAATTAATTCTTTAATTCATCAAATATTAACTGTCTTCTCCTCCGCGAAATCTATTTTGCCTTCCTTGTCCTTGTCCTCGACCTCCTCCTCTTCCCATGTTTCCTTGCCGATTCCAAAATCTCAATCTTCTGCCAAAACGAGTAACATTTTCATTTTCATTCTCATTTTTATTTGATTTACTGGAATCCGAGGGTTTACATTTTCCCAACCCTCTTCCTGTGCGTGATCCTTTTCCTTCCGGACCTGTTCCGTTAAAATTAGGCATAACTCCTCCTTTTTTTTATTAAATTAAACATTATTTGTATTATAAATCATTAATAATTTCTTTTACTGATTTTTCAGTGTCTTTGGCATTAGTCATAGTAATACCAAAACTTTTAAGTGTGTTTTCGGCTTTAGGTCCGAAATTACCTGAAACTACCTTACTTACAGCATTATCTGCAATTAATTCGGCGGCAGATGAACCTGCTGCGCTCTGCATATCTATTCCCGGATTTTTAATAAATTTACACTCTTTCGAATCAGTATTATAGATTGCAAAATATTTGCATCTTCCAAACCTCTGATCCATTTTGTCATCAATGCTGTTTCCTGTTGAACTTACTGCAATTTTCATGTTTTTAATTTTTATGTTGATTATTTAAATTTTTTTCTGATAAAGTCATTATGATATCTTGAATGTTCACG
>JAUWSB010000133.1 GCA_030610255.1 Bacteroidota bacterium | reverse complement strand
ATGTTTTTATAATTATCGGAACTAATGCCGAAGTTATTCCTGCTGCTGATATTCCTGTTGCTGCAAAAGAACACGGTGCAACAATCATTGAAATTAATATTGAAAAATCACATTTTACCGATACGATCACTGATAATTTTTTAAAAGGTAAAGCTGCAGAAGTATTGACAGAATTGGGAAAAGTTTTGTATTTGTAAGAGACTGTTTAAAATTTTTTTTATGAATCAATCACTTCACAAAGTTCATTAAAGATATCTTCAATTGACCCGACACCATGAACTAATTCAAATTTATTTTGTTTTTCGTAAAACTCAATTAATGGCTTGGTTTGTTTGTGATAAACTTTTAGTCTGTTTTGAATTACTTCTTCAGTATCGTCTTTTCTTCCGGTTTCTTTTGCCCTGTTAAGCAAACGTGTAACTAACTCATCTTCGTGAACATCCAGAGCAATAACCAATGAAATTGAAGATTTTTCTTCTTTCATTAAATTATCTAAATCTTCAGCCTGAACAATGGTTCGCGGGAAACCGTCAAACACAAAACCCTTTGTTTCTTTATGCTTATCCATTACAGATTTAAGTATTTCTATTAAAAGTTCATCAGGCACCAATTCGCCCTTTTCAGTAATGCTTTTAACTTTTAAACCGATTTCGGTTTTATTTCTGATTTCGTTTCTGAATATATCACCGGTTGAAATATGGATAAGTCCGTATTTTTCAGCAATTTTTATTGATTGTGTTCCTTTGCCCGAACCAGGAGGACCAAAAATAATTAGGTTGAACATATAAATTTAATTTTTAAATTATTAAAATAAATTTTCGTACAAATATAAAAATACCAGCTTTAAAAATAACTGAAATTTTATTTATTTGTCAAAATTATTCTAAAATATATTCATAACGCAGTAAACTGCAAGATAAAAGTTAATGAGACTAAAATTATACAAGGCGAAGCCGAAGTATAACTTGACAGTCGAATTAATCCCGATAGCGAGGAACGAGCGTATCGGGATATTAAGTAAAAAGATTAAATTTGCCTGATTTTAAAAAGTTATTTTATTCATATATTTTTGAAATTCCGATATAATAAATTCTATGACACAAAACAATTTAACAAATGAAAATATAAGGTTACCATTTAAAAGTGATACAATAAATCAAAACATTATAATTTCAGCAGATTCTTCGAAAGAAGATAATCAGCAAAAATCATTATTTCTTTCACATCAATTAAAAACAGATAATATAAATCCTGAAAACTTGTATAAGGCAAATAATGACTGGATATTAGGAATATTAATTCTGTGTTTGGTTCTTTATGCCTTTATTCAGGTACTTTACAGAAAGCGGTTAGGTATGATTTTCAAGGCTTTTTTTGCAAAACATTTTGCCAATCAGCTTGCTAGAGAAGGTAATATATTTAAAGAACGCATCTCTATCCCATTGTTTTTTTTATATATAATTGTCTTTTCTATGGTGATTTACAAGGCAATAATATATTTCTTTAACTTACCCGAAAATATTAATATTAACTTTATTTTATTTGCAGAGATCTGTGGTGTTGTTTTGATTTGTTGGTTTTTAAAAGTAGCTATGATAAAAATAAGTGAGAAAATATTTAAAACCGGCAAACAATCTTATGAAATTTTATTAAACATTTTTATTTTTAATATAATTTCCGGAATCGTGCTATTGCCTGTTATTATCTTGATTTTGTATTTAAATTATTCCGTATTCATATATACTGCCTTAATTTTATCAGGATTAATTTTTCTGTACAGGATTTTCAGAGAAATAAAAATAGGAAAATTTTACAAAAATTTTTCTCCGTTACATTTATTTTTGTATATTTGCACCCTTGAAATTTTACCTTTAATAGTTATAGCTAAATTGGCACTAAAATATTACTTAATCACAGTTTAAAGGTATTTGAGTTAAAGAATAAAATTATTAATTTAAAAACAAAAAAATTGAAAATTAAAAATATTCTTGTTTCTCAGCCACAGCCAGCAGAGTTAGAAAAATCACCTTATGGCGAACTTGCAAAGAAATTTAATATTAACATTGAATTTCATAAGTTTATTAAAATAGAGGATGTTATAGCCAAGGAATTCAGAAAAGACAGAATTAACATATTAGATTATACTGCAATAATTTTAACCAGCCGTAATGCAGTAGATCATTTTTTCAGAATATGTGAAGAAATGAGGGTAGAAGTGCCTGATTCAATGAAATATTTTTGTATTTCGGAATCAACTGCATTTTACCTTCAAAAATATGTCCAATACAGAAAAAGAAAAATTTTCCATGGCAAGCAAAATTTTCCTCAATTGATAGATATCATCAACAAACATAAAGATGAAAAATTCTTATTACCATGTTCTGATATTTATAAAATAAGTACGACTAAAATTCTTGACGATAATAATATTCAATATACAAAGGCTGTAATTTACAAAACAGTAGCAAGTAATTTATCACGTGTTGATATAAATAAGTATGATATGCTTATTTTCTTTAGCCCTTCGGGTGTAAAATCATTATTTAAAAATTTTCCGGATTTTAATCAAAATTCTACTTTAATTGCAGCTTTTGGTCCTACAACAACAAAAGCCGTGAAGGATTCAGGCTTAATTTTAAACATTAAAGCACCAACAAAAACTGCTCCTTCAATGACAATGGCTATTGAACAATACATACAGAAAGAAAATAAAAAGAAAAAATAATTATTTCCTTTTCTTGATTTAATAAGAACCGACTTTCAAAAATGCAGACCTTCAAAAAAGAAGAACGCCTTTGCAAAAAAAAAACAATTAAGATATTATTTGAAGAAGGAAAAAAATTCCATGTTTATCCCTTCAAAATTATTTGGATGGATATTGAATCAGACAGTAAATATCCTGTCCGTATTCTTATAAGTGTATCAAAACGATTTTTTAAAAAAGCAGTTGACAGGAATAAAATTAGAAGACAAATTCGGGAAGTTTACCGGAAAAACAAATCTTTATTTTATGAATACCTTAGCAGACAAAAAAAACACTGTGTATTCGCAATTTTATATACCGATGGTGCATTTATTACCTTTAAAGAACTTGAGAAAAAAATAATTATAATTTTACAACGTTTAATTGATGAACATGAAAAAACTTTTAAATAGGTTTTTTATTATACTTATACGTTTTTATCAATGGGCTATCTCGCCATATTTTGCACCATCATGCCGGTACACACCTACTTGCTCGGAATATGGAATTGAAGCACTGAAAAAACACGGGCCATTTAAAGGAGGCTGGCTGACCTTGAAAAGATTTTTATCATGTAATCCATGGGGAGGAAGTGGCTATGACCCTGTACCTTAAAATTTAGTAAAATCAATTTTAAAAAATTATTACAAATGAACAAACATCATTCAAAAAAAATAAACATTTTAATTAGTATACTGGCAATTATATTCTTTTTGCCATTTGCGGGCTTAAATCAGAATAATTTTGAAATATCAAAAAATTTAGATATTTACACAACACTTTTCAGGGAACTGAACATAAATTATGTTGATGAAATAAATTCAGGTGAATTAATGGAGGCAGCCATTAATGCAATGCTTGAATCACTTGATCCATATACCATTTATATTCCAGAATCGGAGGTTGAAGATTACAGATTCATGACCACAGGCAAATATGGAGGTATAGGTGCTTTGATACATAAACAAGGTGATTATGTGATTATTTCCGAACCTTATGAAGGCTTTCCCGCACATAAAGCAGGGCTAAAAGCCGGCGACAGGATTTTGAAAATAAATAATAAATCAGCAAAAGGAAAATCATCGGCTGATGTTAGTAAAGTGTTAAAAGGAGCGCCCGGTACTACATTAAAAATTTTAATAGAAAGAAATGGCGAATCAAAACCGATTGAAAAAGAAATTATCAGGGAAAAAATTAAAATTGAAAATATACCGTATTACGGAATGCTGAATGATGATATAGCTTACATTAAATTAACCGGATTTACCCAAAATGCAGCCAGGGAAGTTAAAAATTCATTTCTGAAATTAAAAGAAAATAATGATGTTAAAAGTTTGATTTTGGATTTAAGGGGGAACGGAGGCGGATTAATGAACGAAGCAGTTGATATAACCAATATATTCGTGAAAAAAGATAAAGAAGTAGTAAGTACTAAGGGTAAATTATCAAACAGAAACAAATCTCACAAAACCCGTTATGCGCCGGTTGATCTTTCAATTCCGCTTGTTGTTCTTGTTAACCAGGCAAGCGCATCTGCCTCGGAGATTGTTGCAGGAGCTATACAGGATTTAGACCGTGGAGTAATTATAGGTCAGCGTACTTTTGGAAAAGGATTAGTGCAAAATGTTATCCCCTTAAGTTATAATTCAAAAGTTAAGGTTACAGTTGCAAAATATTATATCCCAAGCGGAAGATGCATACAAGCCATTGACTATTCTTTAAAAGATGGAAACGGTCATTTTAATAAAATTCCTGATTCATTAATCACTGCTTTTAAAACCCAAAATGGTCGCACGGTTTTTGACGGAGGTGGGATTGAACCAGACATTAATCTCAAACCTCTAAAATTTAGTAATATCGCAACAAGCCTTTTTACAAAGTTCCTGATTTTTGATTATTCAAATAAGTTTTTCAGGGAAAATCCCGAAATTCCACCGGCAGATGAATTTATAATTACCGATCAGATATTTGATGATTTTAAAAATTATATTTCGGATAAAGATTATGATTACACAACTGAAAGTGAAAAAACACTTAAAAAATTAAAAAAGTATGCTGAAAAAGAAAAATATTTTGATGCTATTCAATCGGAATATAAAACCTTAAAAATGAAAATGAAGCATGATAAAAACGAAGACCTGAATAAATATAAAGACCAGATTAAGGAATTACTTAAAATTGAAATTGTTTCAAAATATTATTATCAAAAAGGGAAAATTTTAGCTTCTATTACTGATGACCCTGAAATTAAAAAAGCTATGGAAATAATAGAAAATAAAACCTTATATGAATCAATCCTTAACGGAACTTATCAAAAAAACGAGGCTAATTAATGTACATTTATAAAAGGGAATTTCATTCAACTGCGTATTTTATAGCATTGATTCTTATGGCTATGAGCCTTCCCTTATCAAAGTTTGCGATGAGTGTTATGCAATTTACTCTTCTTGGACTTTGGTTATGGGCAGGTTTTTCTTTTGAGAAAGCTTTTGATTTCTTCAAAAAAATTAATTTTTTTAAAGGGCTTATCAATTTCCTTAATTATGTTATTATTTTAGGATACAATAATATTGTTGATAAATTCAGGATTTTTTTCAAAAACAAACCCGCATTAGTTCTCACATCGCTTTTTTTCCTTCACGTTATTGGATTAATTTACACAACCGATTTTTCTTATGCATTTAAAGATCTCCGTACTAAATTACCACTCTTTGCATTTCCAGTTATCTTATCTACAATGGAACCACTCAATAAAAAAAGGTTCAATTGGGTGATGATGATGTTCGTAGGAGCTGTTTTAATTGGCACTTTTATTAGCACCCATGTGCTACTGGAACAGGAATTTACAGATATCAGAAAAATTTCAATCTTAATTTCCCCAATAAGATTTAGTTTGAACATAAGCATAGCAATATTTACTTTAATATATTTTATCTATAAAAAAGAATATTTTAATATTACAACTAAAATTATATTTGGAATAATTGCTGCATGGTTAATTGTTTTCCAGTTTATTTTAGAATCTGGAATTGGTATAGTTATTCTGTTAACTATCAGTTTTGTATTATTTATTTATCTTGTTTTTAACCTGAAAAAACTTTATCTGAAAATCGGAATAATTAGTCTGCTTGTAATAATTCCCATACTTCTTTATACTTATATTAATGATATTGTGAAAGATTACAACAAAGTGCCGGATATTGATTTTAGTAAGCTTGATAAATTTACTGCACTTGGAAATTATTATGTACATGATACTGTTTTTCTTGGAATTGAAGATGGGAAATATATCGGACTTTATATGTCGAAAAAAGAATTAAAAGCCGCATGGAACAAAAGAAGTTCGTATGATTATTACGGAAAAGATCAAAACGTACAAGAAATAAAATATACTATTATCAGATTCCTGACTTCAAAAGACTATCGGAAAGATGCTGAAGGAGTCAACAAACTGACCGACAAAGAAGTCAAGGCAATTGAACGGGGTATTGCAAATATTAATTATCTTGAAAGTCCTAATCTAAAAACCCGTGTTTCAAAAATACTGATGGGATACCATAATTTTAAATATACTTACGACCCTAATGGAAATTCAGTAATGCAAAGGATTGAATATTGGAAAGCATCAATAAATATTATAAAACAACATTTTCTTTTTGGTGTTGGAACAGGAGATATGAGAGATATTTTTAACGAACAATATGAAAAAATGAACTCCCTCCTGAAACTTGAAAATCGTTTGCGTTCTCATAATCAATTCATGTCAATTTTTATTGCTTTCGGATTATTGGGATTTATGTGGTTTATTTTTACATTGTTATATCCTCCGATAAAAACACGAAAATTCCTTAATTATTTTTATGTTATCTTTTTCATCACAATTATACTTTCAATGTTTACAGAAGACACCATTGAATCGCAAGCCGGTGTTACATTTTTTGCTTTTTTTAATTCTTTTCTGATTTTTAGCCAAAAAAATGAATAAAAAATTACCGTTACTTTTCAGATTTTCCGTATTTTCGCTTTTCCCAGATAAAATATTATGAAAAAAATTGACTTAAAAATTTCTTTTGAAGAATACGATTCAATAGAAGAGTTAAATCCTGAAGATAAAACCATACTTGATACTGCCTGCAAAATGGTCAATACAGCTTATGCTCCATATTCACAGTATTATGT
>JAUWSB010000135.1 GCA_030610255.1 Bacteroidota bacterium | reverse complement strand
GGCGTCTCACAATTATTATCAGTACCTTACGCATTATTTGCTAAAGAGGCAGGTAACAACTCATCTTTATGGAATTCTAACGGAGATAACATTTATTATAATAATGGAAAAGTCGGAATAGGAACAGATAATCCGGATATGTCTGCTACGTTGGAAGTATATTCATCAAGTACAGGATTTTTACCACCCAGACTGACAACTGAACAAAGAAATGGAATAGAAAATCCCGCTATTGGTCTTATGATATTTAATTTATCAACTTATTGCTATAACTTTTATAATGGTTTGGAATGGAAGGAACTTTGTGGTGAAAACGGACAGTGGGAATGTGGTGACACTCTTATTGATCCCAGAGATGGACAAAAATATAACACAGTAAAAATTGGTGAACAATGCTGGATGGCAGAAAATTTAAATATAGGAACAAGAATTGACGGGATTATTGATCAGACAGATAATGGTATAATTGAGAAATACTGTTATAATAATGATGAAAATAACTGCGATCAATTAGGTGGTTTATACCAATGGAATGAAATGATGCAATACAGTACTATTCAGGGTCAGCAAGGCATTTGCCCTGAAGGATGGCACCTGGCAACCGATTCCGAGTGGTTCATTATGGAAAATCATGTTGACCCAACAGTTACAGATCCTAATTATCAAGGCTGGAGAGGTGTTGATTGTGGTGAGAAATTATTACATGGTGGCTCATCAGGATTTGAAGCCTTGCTTGCAGGAAAACGTGTATGGAATACAGGAAACTTCGCTACTTTGGATATTAAAGCATTCTTCTGGACTTCAACTATAAACCCTTATAATACAATTCATATATGGTATAGAACATTGGAAACACATAACCCACAAGCTTATAGAAACGGTTGTGTGAAACCTTACGGATTAGCAGTACGTTGTATAAAGGACTAATCAAAGCCAAGCATACCCGAAATTTTTTACTTTTTAAAAAATAAATGACAAGTTAATTTCTTATGAACTTAAGATATTTTATTATTTCATTATTATTATTTATCATCCTTAAGTGATAGACACCAGAATTAAAATTTGTTACATCAATTTTTTCTTTTTTTGAGTTGACTTTTATTAAACAACCAATATTATTATAAATTTCAATTCTTATAATATTATTTGGAACATTTTTAAAATTTATATAATTATCACTTGGATTAGGATAAATATTAGTGTCATGTTCATTATTTTGATAATCCTCAATATTAACTGTCCCACTACATAAAGCATTTATCTCTTGAAAACTAAGGACTTTATTCCAATATCTGAAATCATCAATTGCACCTTTAAAATAAAAGGGGGGTAAATACATGTTACCATCTTTCCTGCCAATACTTCCTTGATTATCTGTATAACTTAAATCTCCTCCAGATCCATTATAATATCCTTCATCATTTTCACAATCAATGTAAATTTTCATATCTGTTGGTTCTCTTACTATACCTATAATATGGTACCATATTGCTGTATCTAATTTCGTTGTTCCTATTTTTGTTCTCCTATTATAGGGAGAAGTGTTTCCACTGGCATCCCCATAACTAATCGCCATATAACCAGTCGAAGACAGGCACATCCAAACTCCAGAATGATTATTTTGTGCAAAGTCTGTAGTAAAAACAGTAGTGTTTTCTGCTGATAAATCATCAAGTTTTAACCAAAAAGAAAATGATACTGGCAACGGAGGTTTTAATTTAGATTGATTAGGTAAGTCAATGTATTCATCAAATCCATTAAAATGATATGCACTATTTGGGTTTCCAAACCGATCTGAAGTTAAGGTTGCGTAAGCAATTCCATGAAATTGATTTCCACTACTATCATTTGCATTTCCATTAAAAGGATAATAAATAAGCAAACTGTCATTTAAAGACTGTCCGAAAGAAAATAGCAATATTGAATTACAAAAAAAGAAAAAACAAATTCTAAATAATAACATTTTTATAATTCCTCATTAATTTAAATTAATATCACACTAACGAACATATAAGAATTGTTTGCTAAAATAGGCAAAAAGGATAATAAAAAAAATAAATTTACAAAAAATTTAAAAGAAAAAAATTCGGTTTTGCAGGACTTCAATTTTATAATACAATTTATTTAACTAAACCATTACTGGCTATGAAATAATATTTATATAGATGTAATAGTTTGTTTTATTTATTTTAAATTTGTCTCATATTATAATTTCATAAGATATATAAAACTTTGCCATTTCAACTTTAACTAAGCCACTAATACATGAAAGTTTTAATGATATTAGATAAAGAATTTGTTTTGGAAAATAAAATTGGTTCTGCAATTAAAGACATGGATTCATCAGATTTTACAGAAAAAGTACTTAAGTTATATTTTAATAAACAATTATTAAATACATTTATTGAAAGTTCAAAAAAAATTAGCCAAAAATATTTTTGGGAAGAAACCGTTGATGTTTTGATTCAACGATATAATTCATTTAAATTTACAAAAAATAAAGATTGATTTCATCAATATTTTAATAATCAATTACATTGGGAATAATACAAAAACAAGCTATTAGAGGAACTATTTACTCATATCTTGGGGTTCTTATAGGTTTTATAACCACCGGATTACTTTTCCCAAGAATTCTTACTACTGACGAAAATGGGCTTCTAAAATTATTAATTTCCTACTCGTTAATTTTTGCTCAGTTCGCAAGCCTTGGATTTAACAGTGTTACTACAAGATTATTTACTTATTTCAGAGATCATAAAAAAAGTCATCATGGTTTTTTATTTATTGCTTTTATGGTCGGGTTGGGCGGATTTATTATCATTATTATTGCCTTCTTTTTATTAAAACCATTAATTATCAGTAATAGTATTGATAAAAGCGCATTATTTATTGAATATCTTTATTATATAATTCCATTAATTTTCTTTACATTATTTTTCTCAATATTAGATAATTACTATAAAGTGTTATATAATGCTGTTAGAGGAACATTTTTAAAAGAATTTCTTCAGCGTTTATTGATATTATTTTCAGTTATACTGTATTATTTCAATCTCTTAAATTTTAATTTCTTTGTTATAGCTTATATAACGGCAATTTGTTTACCTACAATTATAATTTCAATTTCATTAATATTTGAAAAACAGTTTAGCTTAAAGCCCGACTTCAGTTACCTGTCAAAAGAGATGTCAAGATCAATGATTAGTGTTAGTGTCTATGGAATTTTAATAAGTTTCTCTGGAATACTAATTCTTAATATTGACAGCATTATGATCAATTCAATGTTAGGCATAAGCCAAACAGGAATTTATGCTATTACATTCTTTTTTGGCACTATAATTCTAATCCCCAGCCGCTCACTTACAAAAATCTCTGCCGTAGTTATCGCAGATGCATGGAAAGAGAAGAACTTAATTTTGATAAAAGATATTTACTACAAAAGCTGTTTAAATCAATTAATCTTTGCCGGATTATTATTTATTGGTATTTGGGCAAACATTAACAATATATTTAAAATTTTGCCTCCTGAATATGAACCCGGCAAGTATGTTATATTTTTTATTGGTATTTCAAGCTTAATTCAAATGGCATCCGGAGTTAGCAATATTGTTATTTTCAACTCAAAATATTATAAAGTTCACACATATTTTATGCTAATATTAGTAGTATTAATAATTACCACAAATCTGATTTTTATACCAAAATATGGAATTGTTGGAGCTGCTATGGCTTCGGCACTTTCAAATTTAGTTTTTAATCTGCTAAAATTTATATTTTTATATATCAAATTCAGGATGCAACCGTTTGACCGGAAATATTTTATAATTATAATTGCTGCCGGCTTATCATATATTATCGGATATCTTCTGCCTGAAATAAAAAATTATATTTTTGATATAATTATCAGAAGTGCAATTATTGCTTTAATCTATGGGAGTTTTATTCTTATATTTAAAGTTTCGGATGAGCTTAACCAAAAGTTTTTTCAAATATTTAAGTTCATAAAAAAATAAAGACAACAAATATTATAACAATGAATAAAAATTTAACCAACATCTCAATAATCGGCTCTGGCTCTATCGCAACAGCTCTCGGAAATATATTATCAGCCAAAAATAATTTAAACGTAACATTATTATCTATTGAAGATGATGTTGTTGACTCAATAAATAAATCAAATATCAACTACAAGTATTTCCCAAACATCAAACTTAATCACAAGTTAAAAGCAACTAACGACAATAAAATCCTCAATTCTGCAAATGTTGTTTTTTTAGCTATTCCATCATCAGTTACTGTGGATTTTATTTTAAGTTTGAAAAACGAATTGAATAAAAATTCCATTTTAGTAAATCTTGCTAAAGGATTCGGAAACGAAAACAAAACTATTGTTGAATGCCTTGAAGATAAAATACCAAACCCTGTTTGCTCATTAAAAGGACCGACCTTTGCCAGAGAACTTATTAATAAATCACCTACTGCTTTTACTTTGGGTACCAGAAATGAAGATGTCTTCAAATTATTTTCAGAAATTTTTAAAGACACGAACATTTTTATTGATTTTTCAACTGATGTTATCGGTGTTGAAATTCTGAGCATCCTGAAAAATATTTATGCAATCGCCGTCGGTATAGTTGATGCACACTTTAATTCGCCAAATCTCAGGTTTTTATTCCTTACTAAGGCTTTTAAGGAAATGAAAAATATTCATCTTCAATTTGGCGGTGATGAAGAAACTCTGTTCAAATATTGCGGATATGGCGATTTCGGCTTAACAGCTCTTAACGACCTCAGCAGAAACCGTACACTTGGACTACTTATCGGAAAAGGATTTTTTACAAACGATATTTCCGACAAAGTTCTTCTTGAAGGTAGAATTGCTGTAAACGTTTTTTGTAAAAAAATTTCCAGAATCAATTCTTTAAAGGATTATCATATAATTTCGGAATTATACAGGGTGTTTAACAATAGTTATGATGTTTCAAAATTTGTAAATGAGATTCTGAAAAATTAACCCGTATTATTCATGAAATTTTTTCATATTTTATGGTGTTAGGCAATACCATTAAGGATATTAACCAATCTATTTGTTAACCCTTTTCTTGAATAATTTTCAATATTCTTAATATCAGACGAAAGCTCTTGGTTTTTATATAATTGGTAAAAATTTAGAATATTTTCTTTTATTTTAATAACATCCTGAAAATCACTCTGTAAACCTGAATTTGTTTCCTTTAAAATCCGTACAGCATCACCATCAGGCGGTCCGATACAAAGAATAGGACGATGGGCTGCCATGTATTCAAAAAACTTTCCTGTCAAAATCATTTTGGCATTCGGAGTATTATTTATCAACAACAATAATACCTGTGATTGTTTTTGAAGTTTAATAACTTCATTATGTGGAAGGTAATTGATCTTTGTAATATATTTTTGGAGTTGAAATTCTTTTATTGATTGCTGGACACTATAATCAATTTTGCCAATTAATTTTATTTCAATATTTTTTGCAAATTCTTTATTTAAATTAATTATTTGGTTTATCGCTTTCCAGAAAGAAATTGGATTTCTGGTTTTAACCATTGTACCAATGTATGAAATACTGAATTTTTTATCCAGTTCAATTTTTGAGCCATTGCTGATATCATCCGAATCATATCCATTGGTTATTACTTCGTAATTTCTTTGATAGATTTTGTTGAAATCATCAGCCATGCCTCTGCTTATCAATACTACCGAATCGGCATTTTTTAAAACTTCTTTTTCAAGTTTATGATGTTTTTTGTCTGCACGTTTGATTAATTTTAGATCTTCGTAAAAATCAATATTTGTCCATGGATCACGGAAATCAGCCAGCCATGGAATACCCAAACGCTGTTTTAATCCGAGGGCAATCATGTGCATGCTGTGTGGCGGACCTGTGGAAATTATTGCATCAACAAGATTATTTTTCAGATAATTTGTTAAAAATTTTACTGAAGGTTTTATCCAGAATTTTCGTGCATCAGGGATGAATAAATTTCCTCTTATCCAAACAGAAACATTTTCGGATAATCCCGGTTTTTTATTTTCAGACAAAAATCCTGCGTTAATCTTCTGTTCTTTTTTCTGACCGATAAATTTTTTATATGCAGTATATGGTTCCCAAATTTTTCTTTTTATTACAGTTAAATTATCCGGAATATCTTTCTCTAAAGAATTATCAATAACAGGTGCTTCAGGGTTTTCAGGAGTATAAACTATAGGTTCCCAGCCAAAATCACGCATGTATTTCACAAATTTCAGCCAACGCTGAACCCCTGCCCCACCGCTGGGCGGCCAATAATATGTTATGATGAGAACTTTTTTCATTTTAGCTTTTAGATTGAAGATTTTAGATTTGATCTACTCAATTAATTTTGTAACTAATCAGTTTAATAATCAATTCATATTTTCTGGTTTTGAGAATAAATTTTAAAAATGGTATCCATACGGATGCCCTTCGGTTATAGGGGGAAATAATGGTATAAGGGTATTTCCCATATTCCCCTTAGTTCCCTTATTTCCCTCCCGAAAGCGTCCGGGATTCCCAATTCAATAATAATATTTGTTAAGTCTGCCTAAGCGGATCATTGTTAATTTGATAATGATTAGGTACTTAATTTTTCCCCGATTTAAAAGTTCTTTCGGGTTTCATAGGATAATCCTCCAATCAATAATAAAATCAATAACAACGAACTAACTAATGAAACTTTTTCACCAACTTTATAAACCTTTGGTTCAAATTTGAATTCAATTATATGATCACCTGCAGGTACTATCATTGCTCTTAAAACATAATCGGCACGGAAATATGGTTCGG
>JAUWSB010000166.1 GCA_030610255.1 Bacteroidota bacterium | reverse complement strand
TTTTTTCCAAACCGTCAAATTTTCCAATTCCATGGTCAATATGAGTTACAAAATCACCTGGCTTTAAATCATATATTTCTTTTAACGTTACAGCTTGTTTTGTTTTATAACCGTCTTTAAGAAAAAAACGATGATACCGTTCAAAAATCTGATGGTCTGTATAACAGGCAATTTTCAGGTTTTTATCAATAAACCCTTCATGCAGTGATGTATTGATAGTTGTAAAATCAATTTTTCGTTTCAATCCATTGCTATTCCTTATATCTTCAAAAATTGAATAAAGTCTTTCAATTTGTTTAGGATTATCCGAAAAAATAATATTCCTAATATTTTTAGCTGAATTTTCGGTTAGATTTTTAATTAACAATTCAAAATTTTTATTGAACGACGGCTGGTTAATAATATCATAATTAAGGATAAAACTATCTTTAAAATAAAATTGCCTGCCAAATTCAATAACAGAAAAATCCAATAATTTCTTTAAAAATTGCCTGCCGTCTTCAAATAATTCGTCAATAGTAAGATGTTCAATTTCATCAACTAAGCCCGAACTGATATTTTCAATTTTCTTATACTCATCATTAATTTTATCAACTGTAAAATTTATATCGTCAATCCAAATGCTTGTGCTTTTAGGAATATAATTTAAGAATGATTGCCTTGTTTCTTTTATTTTCCTGTTTTGGACATCAGGAACTATTGTAGCCCATTTAAGTTTATCAATTGATAATTGAGTAACTGTATCAAATGTTCTGATTGACTCAACATCATCTCCAAAAAATTCTATTCTGAGCGGATAATCATTAGAGAATGAAAACACATCAACAATTCCTCCCCTCAATGAAAATTGCCCCGGCTCAACCACAAAATCAGTTCTTTCAAAATTATATTCATTCATCAGGTCAATAATAAAATCAATTGAAAGGCTTTCGCCAACATGGATTTTCATTGTATTTTTTGCAAGATATTTTTTAGAAACAATTTTTTCAGAAAGAGCTTCGGGATATGTAACTATCATGGTTTTTCTCGCAGATGAACCAATTCTGTTAAGTATTTCGGCACGCAACAACAAATTTATATTATTAGGATTTTCTAAATCATATTGCCTTTTGTATGAAGTAGGATAAAACAGGATTTTTTTCTTTGAATAATCAAGTGATCTCTCAATAAAAATATTTTCAAGATCATTATAAAAGTAGGCAGCAATTTCTTTATCAGGCAAAATAAAAAGATGGATTCCTGAAATCTCATTAAAAACACCAGCCGACACTAATGCTCTTGACGAACCTATCAGTCCTTTTAATTGAATATGGTTCAGGTCATAATTCTGAAGAGCATTAACAATTTGCTCCGAATTTTTTTCACTCCGAAACAGTTGTATTAATTCATTTAAATTCAAATTAATAAGTCTTTAATTTTTTTCACAAAACTACAAAGAATTTAAATTTTTGTAATAAAAATAAAGTTTTATTAAGTAATAGCATATTTTTGTAAATCTTAATAATAAAAAAATAAATTAAATCAAACATGAAAAAATCAATAGTAATTTTATGTGGCGGAGGTCCTGCTCCGGGAATAAATACGGTTATCAGTTCAGTTGCAAAAGTGTTTCTAAAAGACGGTTACCGGGTAATCGGCTTACATGAAGGTTATAAAAGTCTGTTTGCTGATAAACCTCTTATACAGGACATTGATTTTCAATTTGC
This sequence comes from Bacteroidota bacterium, assembly GCA_030610255.1. Lineage (GTDB taxonomy): Bacteria > Bacteroidota > Bacteroidia > Bacteroidales > JADFUO01 > JADFUO01. The sequence continues at coordinate 3,561 of JAUWSB010000166.1, read as the reverse complement.
CGATGAAATCTATAAAAGCGGTGGCTCGGCTTTGCAAATGAGTCGTTATAAGCCCAAAGATTCGGAATTTAAAACCGATTTTTTTGTAAACAATAATGTAAAGCTGCTTGTAACAATCGGTGGAGATGATACTGCATCAACAGCTAACAGAATATCAAAATTTCTTGCAAAAAATAATATAAAAATCCAGAATATTCACGTGCCGAAAACCATTGACAATGACCTGCCATTACCTGAAGGAACACCAACCTTTGGTTACCAGTCGGCAAAGCAAGAAGGCGTAAAAATTGCTACTACCATTTATGAAGACGCAAGAACAAGCGGAAATTGGTTTGTCGTTTCTGCAATGGGAAGAGAGGCAGGGCACCTTGCATTTGGAATAGGTGGAGCATGCCATTACCCGATGATAATTATTCCTGAAATGTTTAATAAAACTAAAATTACTTTTGATAAAATTATTAAATTAATTATCTCATCAATGATAAAGCGAAAAATTCTTAGAATTGATTATGGCGTAGCTATAATCAGTGAAGGAGTTTTTCATTTTATGACGGACGAAGAAATTAAAGCCACTGAGATTAATTTTACTTATGACGAGCATGGACATCCTGAGCTTGGAAATGTTAGTAAAGCTCATATTTTCAACATGCTTTTGCAGAGAAAGCTGAAAGAATTAAATATAAAAATTAAAAGCCGTCCGGTAGAACTTGGTTATGAGATTAGATGTGTACGTCCGATTGCCTTTGACCTGATGTATTGCGCCCTGCTCGGAATGGGTGTTAAATATTTGTTTGACAAGAGAATTACGGGCTGCATGGTTACTTCCGACCCTAAAGGAGACATTGCTCCTCTTTATCTTAAAGACGTTGAAGATGAACATGGAAAAGTTAGACCGCGTTTGGTGAACATGGATTCGCAAAAGGCAAAACTGATTTTTGAGGACAGTCTGCAATATTTAACTAAAGCCGATTACGATGCTGCAAAAAAATATATTGCTAAACCGGATGAGTATGATTTTATTAAGATTCTGAGTTGGTAGAACTAAAAATTAAATGGAATACTGGAATGCTGGAATAATGGAAAAATGAGTTACAAGGCAATTTTTTTCAGTAATGTAATAATCAAGTTTTGCTATTTTAATATACAATTCTTATATTAGCGAAAATGCAAAAAATTTAATTTGAAATATTTAACTAACCCAAGTACAATTACTTTATTAGAAATTTGTAAAATAAAAGCAGAACAAGTGATAGATAAAATTATCCCGAAATGAAAACTATATTATATAATGCATGGAAACAAATTGAGAAAGTATATCTAAGAGGTGAAATTTGTTCAGAAAGGCATCTACAATCTTTATTATTCCACATATTAAATTCAACTGACGATTTCAATAAGAAATATCAAATACGGGTTGAGCCGAAGATACGGGTTGAGCCGAAGATAAAAATAACTGGAAATGGAGATTTAGTTGATCAATTGAATGGTATTATTCCTGATTTGTTAATTATTAATGGAAATGAAATTAAAGCGTGCATTGAGTTGAAATACGTGCCATATGGCTATGTTTCCTTTAAAAAAGATATTATAAACCTATCAAATTTTTGGAAACTTAAAGGACAATCAAATGTTAGTATATGCTTAAGTACAAATCCATTAAATGGCGATTGGGATTACTTAAATAAATTTACCATTTCAAGTGAACTATTGCTTGTTTATTCTTTAATAGCTGACAAAGAAGCGTATGCCATAACTGACAGTAAAAAAATTTGGAGTAAGGAATTTACTAATCTAGAAAAAGCACCAGAATATTTGCAATTTATTGGAGCAATTGATGGTTCTGAAAATCCTATGTTTTATCTTGAAAGCAATACAGCTAAAACGGTATAGGTAATCTTCCAAAAGATTCTAAAATTAAGGCTGATCAAATTAGAACAATTGATAAATTTTCAATAACTTCGTAAATCAGAAATCGTTAATCGTTATTCTGAAATCAAAAAAAACAAACTTTATGGACGAACACTAATTAATCAAAACCCAAACTCTTCCTTTATCTTATCCATCAAAACCTTCGCCAGTTTATATTCTGATTCATAAGTCCAACCGGCAATATGAGGAGATAAAATAACTTTATCGGAATTTATAAGAAATTTAAAGGCTTCCGTAAAATTTTCTTTAATTAGATTTTCGTAAGACAATTCTTCGTATTCAAGCACATCCAAAGCAACACCTTTAATTTTACCTGATTGGATATTCTTAACTAAATCGTTTGTTTTCACAACCTTCCCACGCGAAGTGTTTATCAGATAAATCTCCTTTTTGAATTTATTAATAAAATTGTTATCAACCATATAAGTTGTTTCTTCTGTGAGAGGAACATGAAGACTCAAAATATCTGTCTCTTTAAATATCGTCTCCAAATCGGTTTCAGTAACAAACTTATCCGAATAATTAAATTTATATTTATCATAAGCAATTACATTAGCTCCAAAACCACTGATTTTTTCAGCATAAGCACTGCCCATATTTCCATAACCGATAATGCCAATTGTTTTTTTTCTTATTTCAGTTCCCCTGTTTTTTTCCCTGTTCCATTTTCCTTGCCTCACTTCTTTGTCAGCCCTGTTCAAATTATTTAATAAAGATAATATCATTCCCACTGTATGCTCTCCTACTGCATCCCTGCTGCCTTCCGGTGAATTGAAACATTTAATTCCTTTTTTTTCAGCAAATTCAACATCAATATTTTCCAAACCTGCTCCTACCCTTCCGATAAATTTTAACTGATTGGCTTTTTCAAGAATATGTTTATCCAATTTTATCTTACTCCTGATAATTACTCCGAAATATTCATGAATTATCATTTCATAATCTTCTTTTTTATATTCCGGAAAATAATCACATTTAAAACGCATATCAATAAAATCACCCATTAATACAGGATGAACCGAGTCAATAAAAAGGATTTTTTGTATTTTGGTTTGATTCATTAATTTATGAATTGGATAATTTTTTTACTATATCACCTACTAATTTGATATGTTGATTTTGGGTTTCAGAAATATTAGCTATAGTTTTAGAAAGATTAGCTGTGGTTTCATCTAACGATTTTATGCATTCAAATATGGTTAATGTAGTGTGTTTTGAGGTTATTATACATTTAAATATGTATTTAAACATTATTCTTATTGTTTCATCATTAAATGATTTTATATTATCAATTTCAGAAAACACTTCCTGTTCATTTTTCTCATTAATCCATTTTTGAAAATCAATTATAGTAGACATATTAATAAATTTTAATTATTAAAATACAGAAATCTTCGTTCAAATATAATAAATTTTCCGTCAGACCGATTTTTAAACTCAACTTATATATATTTTCAATCAATATCTATCAATTTCAACAAATCTCATTTCAATCTCATTCAACCAAATAATCATCATCCCAAATTATATCTTTTATTGTTGATTTTAGTTTTTCGCCTGCATCTAAAATCATAGCTGCATTAGAAGGAAAGGGAACAGTAGTGGTATTTAGCATTAAAAGTGTTTGAGGTG
>JAUWSB010000218.1 GCA_030610255.1 Bacteroidota bacterium | reverse complement strand
TTGAAATAGCTGGTAATCAATCAAGGGCAAAATCACTTATCCGGAAATATTATAACAGGGTAAAGGAAGCAAATCATTTATTTACTTCATATCTTGAAGGTTGGAAAACCGACAGGGGTTTAATCTATATTATTTTCGGACCACCGAATATTGTTTACCGGATGTCTGATTATGAAAGATGGATATATGGCGAAGCCGGTAACAAACTATCATTAAAATTTGATTTTGTTAAAGTTAATAACCCTTTTACTGATAATGATTATAGTTTGGTAAAATCACCTGATTATAAAGAAAAATGGTATCATGCGGTTAATTACTGGAGGAGGTGATCAGTATTTTGATGTGTTGATAAAACATACTTGCTTTTTAATATCGCATAATGAATAATGTGAATCAATGGTTGAAATAAGTTTTTTTACCACAAAGGATGCACAAAGGATATCACAAAGTCACACTAAGTATTAATGAATTACCTGTTTAATACCGTCTTTCAAATGTCTTATATTAAAGTTTGCCAAGAAGCCTAAATTAACATGAGAATCAAATATTTCCTTTGTGTTACTTAGTGAAGTACTTTGTGTAACTTCGTTGTTTAATAAAATTTCAACAATTAAAGTGTACCAGAATTCAATATTCGTTATTTTTAGTCAATTTACATCGTTTAGATTTATTCCGGCAAAAACTGATGAAATGTATCGCCACGTAAGCCCAAACGAAGTGTTTCTAAAGGGATAACTTCGTTAGGTGCAATATTTCCGAGATTAACATTAGCACCAAAATGCTTTATAAACCAAACCTGTTGAGATTTCAGCGGAGCTTCCCACAGGATTTTGTCCATTGGAATTTTAGCTGAAATTTCTTCAATCAGGTTTATATTTGCCTTGCCTTTTGAGTCATATATCCCAACTGTTCCGCTTTCCCTGGCTTCGGCTATTACTTTAAATGAACCTGCTTCCAATTCGGATAACATTTGTGATATCCATTCCTCATTTGTAATTTCAGTACCTGCATCTTTTGAGCCAACCTCGGATAAAACAATTCTATCTCCTGATAATTTTCTTATATATTCGCATTTGTCGTGATGATTCATAAACATTGAACCGTCGGAAACTTCGACTGCTTCAAGTTTCAGGTCATCAATTAGTTTCACATAATCATCGAACATATTCCTTATTATAAATGCCTCAAAAAGTGTCCCACCGAGGTAAACTTTAATGTTATTTGTTTGATATAATTCAATTTTTTCTTCAACATTTTTTGTAACAACAGAAGTTCCGAATCCTAATTTAATAAAATCAATTAATTCTTCTGATGTATAAATCAAGTCTTCTGCCTGACGTAAACCAAGTCCTTTATCCATAACCATTACTATGCCTGTTGTTCTTGGTTTTGATGGTCTTTCGGGTAAATAAGGTAAATGTATCTTCATAGTTATCCTTCTTTTCTGAATATTTCAATTATATTTTGAATATTTTGATTCTTTCTTAATTCGGGTTGATATTCAAATATTTGAGTGTGTTTTTTAAAGTTCAGGCTAAGGGCAATTTCAAGGTAACGATATGCTTCCTTTGTATTTCCGGTTTTTAGCAAATAAATGAACAGGCGGTAATAAAAATCCGTATTTTTCGGTTGTTGTTCAATACCTTTTTCAAGAATTTCAATAGCTTTTTCAAAGTCGTTATTTTCAACATATAAATTTGAATAATCAAGCCATATATCGGGGTTAAAAGGGTCTAATTCACTTACCTTTGAATATGATGTATGTGATTCTTCAATTAATCCTGCTTTGTATTGAGTATCACCAAGTATATACCAGAATTCAGGATTGCTTTCATCAATTTCAGTGGCTTTTTTCATGAAATTTAATGCGGTTTTTAAATTACCGAGTTCATCTGTTGCAATACCGGCTCCCATCCAGGCATCAGCAAGTTTATCATCAATCTGAATAGCCATTTTATAACTTTCTGCTGCAGAATTAAAATCATCAAGTTTTTCATAACATTCACCGATATAATAATATGTCATGGCATCGGGTTCTTCGTAGTTGAATGTTTCCTTGTAAACATTTATTGCATCTTTATAAAGGTTTAAGTTAGCATACGAATTTGCTTTGTTAAAATATGCCGATGCAAAACTTTCGTCAATAGCAATAGCGTAATCATAAGCTTCAACTGCTTTTTCAAATAATTCAAGATTATTGTATGAAATTCCAAGGTTAAACCATGCCGATTTTGAGTAAGGATGTTTATTTATAAATTGCTTGAAAAATTTTATACTATCTTCTGAACGATTGCTTAATTCGTAGCAAAATGATAATTCATAAATAATGGCTTCATTTTTAGGATTTACAGAAAGAATTTTTTTCAGGTATGTTATTGAGTTATCATAATCGCCAATGTTTTCGTATTCAAACGCAATGTTTGTATAAACATCTTCCATGTCATCCGAATTGTCTATTGCCTTTTTATATTCCTGTATTGCAAGCTTTGGTTTTTTTTGTTGTCCGTAAATAGCTCCTTTCACCAGGTATACTTCAGGATTATTTGGTTCAAGTGTTTCAATTTTAAGTAACAGTTCCAAAGCTTTTTCTGATTTGTTTGTTGAAAGCAACAATTGTACTTTCTTAAACATTAAATTCACGCAGGAAGGATGTTGCTGGCTGGCAAATTTCAGAGCAGCACTTGATTTTTTTAGATTGTTTTTATCAAGATAAAAATCAATAATATTCTCAAATTCATCAACATCAAAAAAATAATGCTGGTCAATACGAAGCATTTCTTCAAACCTGGCAACTAAAGTATTGATCTGTTTGTCGTAATTTCGTTCCTGATAATTCTGCATTGTAATTATTAATAAAAATTAAAACATTACAAAATTAGTAAAATTGTAAATATGAAACAGAAAAAAATATTTATTTGGAAAAAAATATTCAAAACGCAGAGACGCAAAGGCGCAGAGAAAATAAAATTACAACTGAATGACAATCGAATGACTATTGAATAGTAACTTAATGACCCCGTGAAATATACCGATAAATCGCTAATCATTTCAGCAATTTCTGATTTCTAATTTCTAATTTCCAATTTCTAATTATTTCCTTTGTATTAATTCGTAATCCGTAATCCCGTAATTCTTTATTAATTCCTACCACACATGACTTTATCAACAAACAAGATTTAAGAGTATTTTGGTTATTTTAACATTTTACCTTGGCATTGCCCATTCAGGAAAAACATTTACATCAATGTTAAAAATATACATACCAAGATAATAGGTTGCAAGAGTAATAATGATAA
>JAUWSB010000219.1 GCA_030610255.1 Bacteroidota bacterium | reverse complement strand
TGATAGCACCTATTGTTCAGATTTGTGATGCTATTTCCGGTGCAAGACCGGGTGCAAGACGTGAAGTGGTTGAATCATATATTCAAAGACTAAATAAATTGGAAGAATTGGCATTGACTTATCCCGGTGTTGTAAAAACCTATGCCATACAAGCAGGGAGAGAATTGCGGGTGATTGTGGGTGCTGATAAAGTTTCAGACAGTGAAGCAAATAAAATTTCTTATGATCTGTCGAGGAAAATACAGGATGAGATGACATATCCGGGCCAGGTAAAAATAACAGTGATCCGCGAAACAAGGGCTATTAGTTATGCTAAGTAGAAAAGGCTAAAGGCTAAAGTTTAAAGGCTAAAGGCTAAAGGCTAAAGGTTAAAGGTTAAAGGTTAAAGGCTAAAGTTTAAAGGCTAAAGTTTGTTTATATGAAATCGTAAATCGTAATTCTAAAATCTAAAATCCCTTATTCTTTACTTTCGTTATTCGTCTTTTGTTCAAATTCCAGTATCAGTTGCTCAGGGGTTTTGCCAAGATTTTCTATTGATATCTTAGCATCATCCGCAAAATCATTATCGGGATATTTCTCAAGAAACTCCAGGTAAATTGTTTTTGCCTTTTCAAGGTCGTGTAAGTTATTTTCATAAACAAAACCTTTCAGGAACAAACATTCGGGAGCCTTTTTAAAGTTGGGATAATCATTAATGATTTTATTGTAAATACTTATTGCCTTATCCGATTCAAGAATATTCATCGAAATATCGGCAGCATTAAACAAGTATTTTGCTGAATTTGAATCGCCAGGAAATTTTTCAGCAAATTCAATATAAGCATTAATGAGTTCTTCAGCACTGATTTTGTTTATACTTATATTTTTTTCGGAGAATAAATTTTTCTCAAGCTCATTATTTTTTGTTTCATGCTTTTCTTTTGACGGGCTGCATGCAGCGAAATAAATGCTTATTAAAGCCAGGACTGATAATAATTTTAATGTTTTCATAATTATTTGGTTTTTTTCTTTTTTGGTGCAAATATCATTTTATATGAAGTTTTAACATTTCCGTTTGAAATATCTTTTAACTTTCCTTTTATCAACATCTTTTTTAAATTATTTATTCTGTCAACAAAAAGAATACCATTAAGATGGTCAAGCTCATGTTGCATGATACGGGCTAAAATTCCTATGTATTTTTCATCTTTGTGAAATTTAAAGTTTTCATCAAAATAACTGATTTTAATTTTTGATTTTCTGATGACATATTCAATAATATTAGGAATACTTAAGCAGGCTTCATTAAATTCCCATTCTTCACCATTTTCAATAATTATTTCGGGATTGATTAAAACTTTTTTAAATCCTTCAGCTTCCGGGAAATCAATTTTATATGGATTGGAATCAATAACAATAAGGCGGATTGATTGATTTACCTGCGGCGCTGCTAATCCAACGCCAACCGAAACATACATTGTTTCAAACATATTGCTTATAATTTCCCTGAGATTGGGATAATCTTTATCAATTTCTTTTGCAACTTTTCGCAAAACAGGATGTCCATAAGCAACAACAGGATATATCATTATTTTTTAATTGATTCTAAATATGATTGCAATATCAAGGTTGCACTTATGCTGTCGATCAATGCTTTGTTTTGCCTGTCTTTCTTCTTGATACCTGCGTCAACCATTGTCCGTACTGCTATTTTTGAAGTAAACCGTTCGTCAAATCTTTCAATTTTAATATCAGGAAATTCCTTTTTTAATAATTTAATAAACGGTTCAATAAATTTTTCTGATTCCGATAATTTTCCATTCATTTGTTTTGGTTCACCAATTACAAAACACTCAACACTTTCTTTATCAGTATATTTTTTCAGAAATATAATTATGTCTTTTGAATGAACCGTAGTCAGTGAATTAGCAATCATTTTCAACTCATCAGTAACAGCTATTCCAACTCTTTTTCTACCGTAATCTATTGCCAATATTCTTCCCATAAAAATTATTAGAATTGAATCAAAACGAAAATTTCAGCACAAAAGTACAAAGAAGTTTAAATACTTTAAAAATTTTGTATATTTTTGGATAAAATAATTTTGGCGATTAGGCGAAAGAGTTTACTAAATTTATTCGTATGACCAAAGGAAATCCGTATTGATGGATATGTAGGTTACTTTAATTAATTCACACAAAAGTGGTTTTATTTTGAAAATAGTTAAAAATTATCATTGATGTCCGATTAAATTAAAATGAGTTGCTAATTATTGTCATAAGTTTGTTTTATATTTCGCTCCTACGGAGCTTAAAATTGCAGTTATTACTATGTTCTATAAACATTCCACTCCTAACGGAGTTTAAAAAAAAGTCCCGTTAGGGACGAAATGTTTATAGAAAAATGCGTTCACAAAAATATAGCCCCGTAGGGGCGAAATATTCATCAAAAAATTATCAATAGTGCATTTTATCATTATAAATTATTTTTATTCGGACAACAGTTAAAAAGTAATATAAATATTTATGAACTCAAATCTAATTAGTATAATTGAATCGGCCTGGGCGAACAGGGAATTACTTAATAATGAGATAACTCAAAAAACAATCCGTGAAGTTATTGATTTACTTGACAGAGGAGTTTTAAGAGTTGCAGAACCTGCTGAAACAGATAACAATTCGGGGAAAACAAAATGGATAGTAAATGAATGGATAAAGAAGGCTGTTATACTTTATTTTCCAATTCAGAAGATGAAAAAGACAGAAATAGGTCCCTTTGAATTTTATGATAAAATTGCATTAAAGAATAAATATGATGAACTGGGAGTGAGAGTTGTTCCTCATGCGATTGCCCGGTATGGTTCGTACATTGCAAAAGGTGTTATAATGATGCCTTCATATATCAACATCGGTGCGTATGTTGACAGTGGAACTATGGTTGATACATGGGCTACTGTTGGATCGTGTGCTCAAATAGGTAAAAATGTTCATTTGAGCGGAGGTGTTGGAATAGGAGGGGTGCTTGAGCCGGTTCAGGCTGCACCTGTCATAATTGAGGATAATTGTTTTATAGGTTCAAGGAGCATAGTTGTTGAAGGTGTAAAAATTGAGAAAGAAGCTGTTCTCGGAGCAAATGTCGTTATTACAAAATCAACAAAGATAATTGATGTTACAAGTGATAAACCTGTTGAGAAAAAAGGTATTGTTCCTGCACGGTCGGTTGTTATTCCAGGTACGTATCCAAAGAAATTTCCTGCCGGAGAATATCAGGTTGCATGTGCATTGATAATCGGAAAACGAAAAAAATCAAC
>JAUWSB010000125.1 GCA_030610255.1 Bacteroidota bacterium | reverse complement strand
TATTTAGTGCCATTTCCATTTTTATAATATAGTTATCGATATCTCCGTTTTGAAAATAATCAAGAGCTTCTGATTGATTATTAAAGGCATTTTGAAAATTTGTTTGTTGTTCAGGAGTTAGATATATGTCCCAATATTTAGTGTAATATGAGAAGACAGAGTCTGTTAAATAATGTGCGTATTCAATTTTATCAGTAGTATCAGTAATATAATTTACAGAATAACCACTATGAGCACACCAGGAAGGATTAAACATACCTAAGGCAGGATCAGATGTATGCCATTGTCCTTCTATTCCACTTGGATAAAACAAAGGGAATTCATCCTCAGGATTACAAACAAGAGTAACAATTTCATCTTTTGCATAAGCAGGATTTTGCCCTAAAGATGTTTCCATTCTTACCCATCCATATTCAGGGACATAGTAATCTATAATCCAGTGTTGATCAAAATTAGTTGCCCAAACCGGTATATTAAGAAGTGTTCTTGCCGGGATGCCGTTCGCCCTGAATAGTGCAGCGCCTGCATGGGCATGTCCCGTACATGAACTACCCCATTTTATTGCATAAACAGCATCAAAGGCAATAGGATAATGCGGACATTGCCAGGGAATGTTCCAACAGTAATTACAAATATCATCTGCTAATATCATCATATTTGTTGTTGTGTCTCTGATTGAATCAGCAACATGCTGTATTATTGAATCAGTAATTTGAGCACAATCTGTTGGTTGTAACCATTTTTTTACCGAGTCAGGTAATTGCTCAAGAGAAGGTATAGGAACTGTGTCAGGAAGATCTGAATAAGAATTATATTTTATAAGAACCCAAGAAGTCCAATTTAAATCTGTACTTGGAGCCTGATTTAAACGAGCTGCTATTATAAGATTTGGTGAGTTAAGGTCAATAAATCTATAATCAATCAGGTGTGGACTTTCTACATCTATTAATATTGGTACCTGTTCTTTATATGAAACCGGAATATGAAAATATGCTTCATATGTATCAGTACTTGAACTTGCATTAATTGTAAGGTTTCCTGTAGCTTTTCTAAGGTAAATTATAGAAAAATCGTTTTTTTTCAAATTTTTTTCTATTTCTAAATCGTTTAAATTTAGATTGTATTTTTCGACATCTTTTCTGCTAATACCTATTATATTCTGTGCTTTGTTATAATTTGAAATTAAAATACCCAAACAAACAAATATTAATGCATAAATTTTTGTTTTCATTATTAATCATCCTATATATATAAAATTAATAAAACAGGGTGTTAAAACAACTGCTAAATTAAAAAATATTCTTCATTAAAAAATATGACCTGCATCAATATCTTCAGTGATTTGATGAATTGTTGCTTTTGAAGTGATTGCCTTCCTGTTAATTAAATCCCTAATCTTTAACACACCTGACAGAAAAGCCGGGCTTTTTCATGCCTTCCATTTGTGCTATTCTATCTGTTTTCAACCAATGATGGAATCTCCTAATTATATTTTACATTGTGAGTCCCAATTACATAACCTATGAGAATCGGGGTGTTGCATATCAAAAAATCACTTCTTCTTAAATGCCAGTCATCATGAATGCTACTCCCGGCAGAAACATAAACTGTACCTACAAAACTATCAAATGCTGCTTTCATGCACTGAACTAATGTAGAATGTTCTGCATCATAACTACTTCCTTTTTTATGGTTAACATATAAACCTAAATTATTGGTATGGGTATCATAAAAAATTGATATTCCGAAACCACCGAATTCGGTATAAAAATCATCCAGCGCCTGCTCCAATTCAGGAATACCGGTAAAACCAAGCTTTTCAAATAAATCTTTAACAGGGGGGCTGTTAATAACTGAATTTTTCAGTGCCTCATCCGAAATATTCTCACTTTCTATCGTAATATAAAAACCATATTTCCGCACTTTGCAAGCTGACCACTCCAATGGATAATAAACAGATTGTGTAAGAATCGGGAATAAACTCCCGGGACCTTCATGCCCAAAGGCATAATAACCACCCCCATCTTTGTGCAACCAGCAATCACTGCTCATTGTTCTTACAACCCCATCGGTAATAGCACTCAATACCCATGAACCGATTGAAAAGATTATTTTGCAGATATCGTTTTCCCAGCCGGTAATAGCCAACCCATCTTTAAACGAGTCTGTTAAAACACCCGACTTTTCAATTACATTGATCCTTCTGGCTTTCACAGTGTATGTGTTTTGCGTCATGTTGGGGAATATCTCATAAGGCAGATAACCGCCTGTTCCTTCCATCATTCCGTAGTTATCTAATGTCAGCTCCATCTCGGAAAACCGATTCATATCTTCAATGGGCCTTTCAGGTAAATAATTACCATCAGGATGGATAAAGACAATTAAAGATATTTTGTTGCCTGTAATCGTTCCCGATAGTTTAAAAGTACCGGAAAATCCGAGGATATTTCCAGTACCGTCCTGGTAAAGATACACTTCATCATTTACTGATGAATATACATCAAATTCCGCAGCTGTGTGGCCATGGATTTCGGTTGTATCCATGTAATTCTGATCAGGTGTGAGCGTAAACTCCCACTGGCCGGAAATGTCATTTGTGACAAGATACACATCATTATTCTCATCCTTATCTTTACATGAGAAAACAATGCCCACGAGGAAAACAAACATTAAATAAGTAAAATTTCTTTTTTTCATAAAAATCTCCATTTTTTAATTATTAATTTGATATTTTTATCTTTTTATACTGGACTCTTAATTTATTTTCAAATATTTTTCTATTTTATTATAACCATCTTATTGTAAGCGCTATAATTGTCATTAATAATTTTATAAAGATATATTCCGGGCGAAAGACTAAAGCCATTGAAAAGTAATGTGTAAGTTCCCGGTGTTTTAACTCCATTGAAAATATTTTTTACAAACTGCCCCTGAAGAGTGTATAATGAAATATTAACATTACCGGTTTCAGCTATTTTATATTCTATTGTTGTTGATTTTTTGAATGGATTTGGATAATTTAATAAGGCATTAGCAGTAAACTTATTATTTTCTTTAATTCCCAAAGGTCCTAAGTTACCGTCAATACTAATATTTTGAGCATAAATACCGGTTTCCGCTTCAAACTGCGGATCATTACGATTGTCTGCCCAAACAAGTATCCATTGGTTATAAAAAAGATCACTAAAATCCATATGAAATTTTTCACTATTGGCAGAAGAAATAACAGGTTTTTCATTATCCCATACAAAATCTCTATTATAGTTTATTCGCATAGCATGAATATTAGTTACCACAAGTGTATCGGGGGGTATTATTTCCCAATATTCTTTTTCAAAAAATATGGTAAAATCATTATTCGTAGCAGGGCTTATTCCTATAACATAAACAGCAGTGTCAAGCCACTGATAAAATCCGTCAAAAATCTCTCCCTCGTCTGTCCATAGTCTTTCGCCTGTATTGGAGAATTTTTGACCGAATATTGCACATTGTACATTAGTTGCACTATAACGTCTCCATTCATTCCAAAACACAAAAAGCTCGTCATTTTGAGGGAGATAAGTAAGCTCCGGCTCAGCATGTTCATATTGAGTTAAATCGGAAACATTAACACCATTTGGTGTCCACTGTGCTATACCGTCAGCATTTATATGCTGAACATAACAAGTATAATAATCGGCTTCGGGATCGAGAAATGCCATCCAACTGATAAAGAAGCCGCTATTTCCATCACTTACCATAGAAGGAAAGAATGGTTTCAATGGCATACTATGCAAAGTATCGATTGCTACTTTGCTTTGCCACACGAAATTGCCATCGCTGTCAATTTTCTGTGCATAAGGATACATATTGGGCCAATCACCTGGTAATCCTGTTGTATCGTTAAATACAGTCTCAATCCATACAATAATAGTACTATTATCTTCAGATGGAATAAGTGTATGAAAATAAGGAATCATAATATCCATTGTATCATTACTGATAATTACATTGTCATCCCAAAGGAATTGCCCCTCGGTTGATAATTTTTGTAAGTGTATTTTCGAAAATTGTGTTGTGTCTGCAGGATCAGATTCCAAGGCAAATACAATATTTCCATCCTGTGTAACAACTGCTCTTGGAGAAGGATTAAAATCAGTGTCATTAGTTAAAGCAATACCATCATCACCCCAAAGAAATTCTCCGTCAGGCGACATACGACACGCATAAACATTACTGCTGCCTGTTCTTAGATCCTGTGTAACAAGTATGGCACATCCGTCATTGTCTATTACAAGATCATAATCCGTAACCCATGACATAGTCGTGTGGTTGCTTATTAATAACCCATCTTCAGCCCACAATTTATTTCCGTTAACATCCAATCGTTGCATATAAACATCATAATTTAAGTCATCAAATTCTGAAAACCAGGAAATATAACTTTCCCCGTTGCTAGCATTCACAACAACCTTTGGTATTACCTGCTCTCCTATTGTATCCACTATCATTGTGTTTTCGGCCGGATCACTACTCCACTGTGCATTAAGTAAGAATGGAAGTAAAAAAATTGATAATAATACAAAAGTAAATTTTTTCATAATAACCTCCTTGTTAAATAAGTTTTTGATAAAATTGTTAATTATAAAGAACAAATATAATAAATAATTGTTATAAAGTCAATTTTTTTGTAAATTTGAAAAAAATAAATAATTAAAAACCAGTAACATGAACTGCAAAATTGAAATTTTTGTTTTTGTGCTGCTTTTCAGCATATTTCTTACATCCTGCACCAAACCTTATACAGAAGAAGATAGTGGCAGAACAATAAATCTTGGAATTTATGATCCATTTGAGATTGAACTGATCGGTAACCCTTCTACCGGCTATATCTGGGATGTGCTGTCGTATGACTCAACAATTATAAAACAAGTAGGTAAAGCAGAGTTTGAATCCATTGATGATAAAATAGGGTCGGGCGGAAAATATACATTCAATTTCCAGACTATTGCTGCCGGTCAAACCACACTGGTTCTGATTTACTACAGGAAGTTTGAAGAAAATGTTCCTCCTGCAAAAACTTTTGAATTAAAAGTTGTGCCAGGCACTATGGGAAGGATTTTGGAAGATTAGATGGTTAAAGGCTAAAGCTTAAAGTTAAAAGGATAAAGGCTAAAGGCTAAAGTTAAAAGGCTAAAGGCTAAAGTTTGAAAATAGGCAAGTGTCATCCCGAATCCCCCGCTTTTGCGGGAGTGAGGGACCTCCATCGTCCTGCACTGCTGCTACCAAAATGCTTTATCTACGTATTGCAGAAAAGTTAACAAAGCGCTTTGCTGGCGTTTTACAATGAAGTTTACAGAGTGTTTGGTTGGCGTTATGTATGTCGCTGGCAGGTAATACTTGCCAGCTTACACCAAACTGCCAGGAGGTCCTTCCTCCCTGCGGTCGTCAGGATGACACTTACAAGTAATTAACTTTTTTGAGATATTGATCTTGGCATAAAATGTGAAAAGCAAATTATAAGTTTATGATTAACGAAATATTATCTCAAAATAAAATATTACTAAATATTTCTAACTTTATTAGGATATTAATTTGAAAGTTAATATTTTTGCACTCCGAAATTTTAAAGTAGAAAAAAATGGCTAAAAGGACTAAAGACGCAAGAATACAAGTAATTCTTGAGTGTACGGAACATAAAAAAAGTGGTCTTCCGGGAACATCAAGATATATTACAACTAAAAGTAAAAAAAATACCCCTGAAAGACTGGAACTTAAAAAGTTCAATCCTATATTAAGAAAAATGACTATTCATAAAGAAATTAAATAATTTTAATTATGGCTAAGAAAGTAGTTGCAACTTTACAAACATCCGGTAAGGATTTTGCAAGAGTTATCAGAATGGTAAAATCACAAAAAACAGGTGCATACACTTTTAAAGAAAAAATTGTTCCTAATGACCAGGTAAAAGAATTTTTATCAAAAAAATAGGATTTTATTATTTAAGAATATAAAAAGGCTTTTTCCTGTTTAGGGAAGAAGCTTTTTTTATGTTTTTATACTGAACTTATAAATATTTTAATCAAAACAATAAATCATGGGAGTTTTTTCTATATTCTCAAAAGAAAAAAAGGAAAATCTTGATAAAGGTCTGGAAAAAACAAAAAAGAATGTGTTTTCAAAGATATCAAAAGCTATTGTCGGTAAATCAAAAGTTGACGAAGAAGTTTTGGATGACCTTGAAGAGATTTTAGTAACATCGGATGTTGGTGTAAGCACTACACTTAAAATTATTGAACGTATTGAAAAAAGGGTAGCCAGAGATAGATATTTGGGAACATCCGAATTAAACACAATTCTTAAAGAAGAGATTGCAGGCTTGCTTCAGGAGAATAATATTGATGACACTGTTGATTATAATTTACCAAAAATGGATGTGCCTTATGTGATAATGGTTGTTGGGGTTAATGGAGTTGGCAAAACAACTACAATTGGCAAACTGGCTTATAATTTCAAAAAAACAGGGAAATCGGTTTTATTAGGTGCTTCAGATACTGTTAGAGCGGCGGCTGTTGACCAGCTTACAATTTGGGCAAAACGGGTTGATGTTCCGATTATTTCTCAGGGAATGGGTGCTGACCCTGCTTCAGTAGCTTATGATACTTTAAAATCAGCAGTTGCAAGTAAAGCCGATGTTGTGATTATTGATACGGCAGGAAGACTGCATAATAAAGTTAACCTGATGAATGAGCTTACCAAGATAAAAAAAGTTATGAAAAAGGTTATTCCTGAAGCTCCACACGAAATTCTTCTTATTCTTGACGCTTCAACCGGACAAAATGCCATTGAACAGGCAAAGCAGTTTATGGCAGCTACCGAAGCAAATGCTATTGCACTCACAAAATTAGACGGAACAGCAAAGGGTGGTGTAGTCATTGGTATTTCCGACCAGTTTAAAATCCCTGTAAAATATATCGGAATAGGAGAGAAGATGGAAGATTTGCAATTATTTAACAGGTATGAGTTCGTGGATTCGCTGTTTAATTAGTATTTATGCGAATCAAGGGTTGAAATTTTATTAAACCACGAAGTCACACAAAGTACTTCACTAAGTATCACAAAGAAAAATTTTGATTCTAATGAATATAAAAAAAAATTAAAACGGTTTTAGCCTGACCTATTTGAAGCTTTCAGGATGTAAGTTAGGCTTATTGGCAAACTTTAATGTAAGACATTTGAAAGATGGTATTAAACGGGTAATTCTTTAGTCCTTAGGGCGACTTTGTGATATCCTTTGTGCATCCTTTGTGGTAAAAAAATCTATTTCAACCCTTGATTCGC
>JAUWSB010000178.1 GCA_030610255.1 Bacteroidota bacterium | reverse complement strand
AACATTACCCTGTTATCTGCAATATCTGCAATTTTTTCAAGTGCCCTGTAAACATAATTATTCTTTACCTTTCTGTCAAAATTGGATTCCATTTGTATTATATTAAACGAATAATCGCTTACTTCTGCAGGTTCAATAAATTCTTCAAGAAAAATAACAAATACACCACTTTTGCCTTGTATGGGTTTTGATAATTCATCTTTATCAAGGGCAAATATTTCTCCAACAACATCGGGTTCATGTCCGATTCCGGGAATATTCGGCGAACCGAAATTAACAGTTTCTACTGTTTTAACTTCTGAATTTAAATTTTTTGATATTTTATCAATATCATCTGAAGATTCATCAATTTTTTCATAAATAATTTCAGCTTTCTTATTCTTTATAACAAATCCTTCAATATTTGATTCAATATCTTTTAAAGGAACATTTCCCTTTTCATTAACTTTCGTAACAATGGCAATTACATACTTACCGTCCATATCAAAGATAGGAGATACATTTCCTTCTTCTGTATTGACATCAAAAGCCCAACGTACTATACTTCGCGGATAATTAAGTCCGGCAATGATATTTGCCATCTCTCTGACATTTGGAGCAGTTCTTTTATTTATTCCCTGATCAATTACTGATTTCTCAAAAGTTTCTTTAGTTGTATTTTCACCTGCAAACTTACTTGCCTGTATATACACATCCTGAAATGTTTGTCCGCCCGGTTCAATTGCCCTGTCAATTATTGCCACTCTGACTTTTTTAACAGGTTTCTTCTTACCTGTAATCTTAATAATATGAAAACCGTAAGGGGTTTCAACTAATTCAATATCAGCGATCCTTCCATCTAAAACAGCTTTGTTATAAGGTCCTATCATTGTCTGATCGGCAAACCAGCCCAAATCCCCTGTGTTTTTCTTTGCTGAAGGGTCATCGGAAATTGTTATTGCAATTTCTTCCAACTTATTTGGTTTCTTTTTTATTACATTAAATAAACTGTCGGCTATTGTTTGAGCTTCTTCTCTTGTTCTGGTAACTTCCTGGTTTGAACCTAAGGCACCTCTGTATGCAATTAAAACATGGCTTGATTTCATTGAATCCGGTCTGTATTGTATATCAATAAGTTTTGACATGTGATAAGCATTATCTTCAATATAAGGAGGTATAAAAGTTCCGATTTTGGAATTGAACATTATTGAATCAATTTGAACCGGTAAGTTACCTTCCATGAAAAATGTGCTGTCGTATCTGTTATCGGAAGTTGCATTTACAAAATTGTTAATATTATCGGTCAATTTAAATTCATTATAGATTTCATTTACTTCTTCACGGATTTTTTTATGATCCTCTGCAGAAGGTTTTACTTCAAAAATCACGTAATCAATATCTCTTGTTGCTTCCTGTTTATATTGATAAATATGGTTTTTATAATATTTTTCAAGGTCATCTTCAGTGAAATTAGCCAGACTGTCAGGAATTTCGGTGTATTTTAAGGCAACATATTTGATTTTTGCTTTCCGGTTTTTATTTTCAAAATCCTTTTTAGCAAATGCCTGGGGAACATAATATCCTTTTGAAACAAGATTCATATATTTTGTATTCAACCGGTCTTCTTTGATTGCATGTTCAAAATTCAACCATTGATGAACATCGGCCGGTTTCATCTGGTCAAGTTGTTTAAGAAAATTTAAAACCTGAGTCGGATTGTATTGTCCGGTTTCAGGATCAGCAAAATATTGAAGAATATACCTGTGAGGATTTTTCCCCTGTACCTGTTCAAACAGTTCGTCTGAAGATACTGCTATACCCAGCCCATCATATTCATCCTCCATAATAATATTATAAACCATCTGATTCCATGTTCTTTGACGAATATCGAAATTTTCGTCAGCAGTCAGGTTTTCTTTTCTTTGATTTTGTTTTTCATTCTCAATATTTTCTTCAAACTTCTTGTTAAATTCCCGATATGTAATCTCTTCTCCGTTCACCTCACCTACATCAGTTGCCGATCTGGGTTTGCTTTTCACAAAATCGCCTAAAACAAAGGCAGCCAATGCCACGCCAATTACAACAACCAATAATGCTGAATGTTTCCTGATTTTTCCAATTAAAGCCATTTTTTATCTTAATTATAATTTAAAAAAATTTAATATTTTACGTATGCTAAAATTTTTGAGTTTGCAAATGTACAACAGAAAGTTAAAGATTAAAAAAAATATTTATTATTCTTTAATTTTCAGATGTATTTGTTCAATCCGGGTTTGACTTGCCAGAAGGATATTGAATATAAAATGTCCGATAATAATTTGTTCGCCATTTTTTGGAATATTTTCATAATGAAGAAGCATTAACCCGGCAAGTGTTTCATAGTCATCAGATTCGGGCAGATTTAATTTGTATTTTTCATTTAAGTAATCAATTTCAAGCCTTGCTGAAAAAATATATTCATTATTTTTTGTTTGTTTTTCAATTAATTCTTCAACATCATACTCATCTTCAATTTCTCCAAAAATTTCCTCAATTATATCTTCCATTGTAATCATGCCCGAAGTACCTCCAAACTCATCAACTACAACGGCAATACTTTTATGTTGTTGTATCATCATGGATAAAACTTTATTGGCAAGCATGGTTTCCGGAACAATAATAACTGATTTAAGAATTGATTTTATGCTTGTAGGATTTTTAAACATATCGTACGAATGTGTATACCCGATAATATCATCAATTGATTCTTTATAGATCAGGATTTTTGAGTGACCTGTGTCAATAAAATTTTGTTTTAAAATTTCAATTGATTCATTTTCATTAAGGGCAATAATTTCAGTACGTGGTATCATACATTCCCTCAATTTTACATTGCGAAAATCAATAGCATTCTGAAACATTTGTATTTCCTGATTTAATTCGCTTTCACTATCATCGGCAGGGATAAACTCTTTTACGTATTCATCAAGATCTATCGGACTAAAGTTATATTTTTCATAAGTAAATTTTATTCTGAAAAGTTTTTTTAAAACAAATTCAGAAAAACCAATAAATACATATATTACCGGATAAAAAATCAGGTAAAACAATTTTACCGGTATTGCAAAAAAATTCAGGATTTTATTCGGATATATCCTGAATAATGCTTTCGGTATAAATTCTGCTATAAGCAATATTATTAAAGTCGAAATTATTGTTTGAATTATCAGAATAACGAATTCAGTTGATAGGTGTAAAGGTAAAATGTTTATAATCACAGGTTCCAGCAACTTTGCCATTGCAATACCATAAATTACAAGTGCAATGTTATTCCCTAATAATAAAGCGCCAATGAATTTTGAGGGTGTTTTTGTAAAATCCGATAAAATTCTTGCTGAAAACATACCTTTACTTTTATCAACTTCTATTTTAAGTTTATTAGAGCTGATAAAGGCTATTTCCATTCCCGAAAAAAAGGCAGATAAAAGTAATGTGGTAATAATCAGCCAGATATCCATTAATTAATGTTATTTTTACGTGAGTAATATCAGGTCAGATGTCAAATGTCAGTTGTTTTAAAAATTTCTGATTATTTGGTGTAAATTACATCTCATCATCATCTTCTATTTCAAATATTCCTGTAGTATTTTTTATTTCCCATTTATCAAAAGTTTCATTGGCAATAAGTGTATCACCTTCAATAATTTCATTTTTAGTTGTAATCTTGACGTTTACATAAGAATAAATTATTTTTTTTCGTTGATCCCAAATTAAATGTTCGGTATTTAATTGTTCTTCTTTTTCTTTATTAATTATAACAACATTATTTTTTGCTTCCATTAATTTTTGTTTTTCATAATTAATACCGAAATCAGCTGTAAGGATTGATTTAATATTCATTACTGAGTCGTAGAAAACCACTTCAAAGCCGTTGGGGAATTCCATATAAGGTTCTACTCCGGTATAATTCACTAATAATGGGCTTGTTAATAATGCCTGCACAAAACCCGAATCACTTCGTATAAACCTGATATTTTTTGCAGTTAGTTCAGGCAGGGTGTCAATTCCGCCAAATGCATTAACTTTTTTCATATCCGATTTACATGCAAAAAGCATCACTATGAAAAAAATCACAACAATGCTTTTAATAAATTTTATTTTGTTAACAGAAATTTTGACGCTTATCAAATTATTTGATCTTTATATTATTTAGCTGCCATTACTGTTGTTATTTCGTTAATCCAGCACTCAACCGTATAAGATTCACCTTCTTGTAAATCATAAAAGAAAATTGTTTCAAGCGATGGAAAATGTTTTGAGTATGATCTTATTCTACTATTTGCAATTTCTGAAACTGAAGGGTCAACTCTTTTGGCTCTAATATATTTATCAACTGCTGCCCAGTAAGCTACCTTTTTTGTTAAATCATTATCTCCACATTCTTTTCCACTTGATCCATATAGGTCTCCAATCAAAATATAAGGATTTCCGTTATCAGGTTTAACCTCTAATGATTTTAATGCATACTTACGAGACAGAGGATAATTTTTAAGATTTTGATAACATATTGCTAAATAGTAATAACTATCAGCAAGATCATCTTCATCTTCAATTTCGCTTGCTTGTTTTAAATAATTTACAGCATTAGAATAATTTTCTTTTTTCATAAACATTTTACCGATAAGAAATGCTGATGCAGGAGATGGTTCAAGCTCGTATAACTTAATAGAGGTATCAAAAAACAATTGTTCCTCATTACATTTCTTTTTATCAAGAATTTTTGTAACTTTCTTTAAAAGATCGATATCATCAGGGTTTTGTTCAAATTTTTTTGTGTAAATAGCTATCAGATCTTCACAGGTTGCATACGGTTCAAATTCTTTTTCAATATTTCCTTTTACAATTTCCCACTTT
>JAUWSB010000114.1 GCA_030610255.1 Bacteroidota bacterium | reverse complement strand
TGTAAAATTAAATGATGAAACAAAGGACCAGAATCCAAAGGATTCAAATGTTTATAGAATGAAGGAATAATCACATTTGAAATTAATAGTAAACATGTATATTAAAAAACCAACAATCATAAAAGCATGCGGTAATATACCAAAAGTAATTGAGGAATTCGTTGGTAATGTTAATACAAATACTTCCGAAGTAAGTATTGCGCGTATGGTTTGCCCTTCCGGTTGGGAAGAACCGGGTCAGACACCTGAATTTGATGAATACACAATTGTTCTGAAAGGAAAGCTGAGAATAGAGACAAGAGAATCGGAAATTGTCGTTGGAGCCGTTGAGGCATATCATGCAGAAAAAGATCAATGGGTGAGATACAGTTGCCCCTTTGCTGAAGATGCAGAATATGTTTCAGTTTGCCTTCCTGCTTTTTCACCTGACACGGTTCATCGTGATGAATAAACAAGAACTGTTGTCTAATAAGTTACTAAGTTAGTTTAATTGCCTGATGACTATATTAACCCGAATAATTTCTGACACAACACTCTAAGTATTTGGGAATTCATACAAATAATTAGACTAACTTAACACCATATTAAAATTTTGTATATTTGCTTCATAATTCTTTTGTATCTGATAATTTGATAATATATATATTATGATTAACGAAGACATATTAAATCATCCTCTTTTTTTCTTTGTTATTGACTTTTTGCTTAGCCTGATATGTACATTCGTTTTATTTAAGTTTTTGAAATCAAGTGCATCCATTATAAAACCTACATGGAGAGCTGGTGGAGCAATAGCTGGATTTATTATAATTTTTTCCATGTCGTTCTACTTTACGGATTCATGGATAGATAAATATGAAATCTGGGAACAGGAAACAAAAAGTTATGATATTAATGGTGTGATATTACTTGATTCAGCACTATACCATGATGGAACAGAAATAATTGAAATGCCTCCATCAGAAAGAACTCTTACAAATAATGATGGTTCATTTACATTAAAAAGTGTTAAATTCTATCAGAATAAAATTTCAGGATTTAGAATAATGGCAGAACGTGAAAAATATATTACAATTCAGAAGGAATTTGATACAGCTGAATTTGAAATAAATGAACATAAATTAATTATTTCAATTAAAGATACTATAAAATTGAAAAAAATCCCAAAAGAGATTTTGGAAAGATATAATAACGATTGAATAAGTAAAAAATATAGCATAAACAAATGAGTATGAATAATATAATAAAAACATCAATTGTTTTAATTTTAATCTTCTTATTTACAAAATTATATTCTCAGGAAAATCAAAAATCAATAATTTTCGGAGAAGTATTTTATATTACTACAATTGATACTTTAAAACTAAGTAATGCAAGACTTGAATTATACAAGATTGAAAATGATTCGGTAGAAGGAAAATTTGTTGATTATTTTTATACTGACGAAAAAGGAAGATATATTATTACTGATGTTTCATTTGGAAAATATTATTTTATAGTTTTTTATGGCAAAGGAGATCCATATAGACAAACAAATTATGAAGGTAATTTTGAAAAAAGCCAAAGTTTTATTATTGATTTGGATTTAAAAATGGTTCCCCCAATGTATTTACATTCACCATAAATTTAATAATTGATAAATACAAAATAAAAAATCATGACAAATGATAAAAAACACAGATTAGCTGCAATTGTATTTACCGATATTGTTGGTTATACAAAAAGGATGGAGAAAGATGAGCAGCAAACAATGCAGTTATTACAACAACAAAGAGAAATTGTATTTCCAATTGTTGAGTCATTTAATGGAAAGGTGATAAAAGAAATCGGTGACGGATTGTTAATAATGTTTGAAAGTGCTATACAGGCTGTAAGATGTACAATTGCCATACAAAAAAGATTAAAAGACGAGGAATTAACCATCCGTGCAGGAATTCATATTGGAGATGTTGTATTTGAAAAAGATGATGTTTTCGGTTCTGCCGTTAATACTGCTGCACGTATCGAACCTCTTGCCCAGCCAAATGGAATTTGTATTTCAGGAGATGTCAGGCATCAAATAAGAAATAAATCGGAAATAATTACCAGGTCTATTGGTAAAAAAGAACTAAAAGGAGTAAATGAGTCTTTAGAAATTTTTGAAGTACTTTACAGTGATACTGCTCCTTCTTTGCAATATGAGAAAAATTCAATATTTAAGGATCTCTGGGAAAGAAGGGTCATACAATTTTTTGCTGGTTACCTGATAAGTTCATGGATCATTATACAAGTAGTGTCGTTTTTTGTGTCACATTATTTGCTTTCACCATACCTTATTGATTTTACCTGGGTGATATTTCTTTCATTAATTCCTACAGTATTGCTTTTAACTTATTTTCACGGTAAACCGGGACGAAATAAATGGACTAAACTTGAAAGAATCGGAGTACCTGGTAATTTTTTACTTACTATCCTGCTTTTGTTTTTTATTTTTAAAGGTAAAGACCTTGGAGCAGCGACAACTGCTGTTACTATTGAGAATGAACAAGGAGAAAAAATAGAACGTATCATAGTAAAAAGTGAATTCAGAAAAAAAATAGCCATATTTTTCTTTGAAAACCAAACAAATGATTCTACATTAAACTGGTTGCAATATGCTTTTTCAAATATGATTGAATATGATCTGTCACAGGATATTTTTTTATACACAATATCAGGCTTTCAATTTTATAATAAATTAAATGAATTTGGTTTTCCTGAAGGCATCGGACTACCATTTACTTTAGAAAAGAAAATTGCAGATTATTATCATCTGAATTATTTTTTAACCGGTTCTTTTACCAAACAAAAAAATGAATATTCCATTAATGTTTTTCTTTTTGAAACAAAAAATGGCAAACTTATAGCAGAAAATACTTTTACAGGAACGGATATCTTTAATTTAATAGATGAACTTACAATACAATTAAAGAAAGATCTGGAAATTCCCGAATCATATTTGGAAGAAGTAAATGACCTGCCTTTATCTGAAATATTGACTAGTTCATTACCTGCTCTGAAGAATTCAACAGAAGGAAACTGTATGGTTATTTTTGATAACAACTGGTCGGAAGGAGCAAAATATTTTGAGAAAGCAATAAAGGAAGATGCCGGTTACACTCTTGCTTATTTAACCTTAGCCCAAGTTTGTTTTAGTGCTAATCAAATGGAAAAAGTAAAAACATCACTTCAGGTTGTAATGCAAAATCTGTATAAATTACCCGAAAGCCTGCAGTTTATCGCTAAATTTTTTTATTATATTATAAACTCTGAACCTGAAAAAGCTTTTAAAGTTACAAAAATGTGGGTTGAACTTTTCCCTGATGACATCAAAGGGCATACTCTTCTTGCATCAAGATATTATATGAAAAATCAGTTTCAGGAAGCAATCTCTGAATATAAAAATATATTACAGCTCGATCCCGAACAATATGATTATCTGATAGAAATAGGAAATTTATACGTGAAAATGGCTGAATATGATAAAGCCCTTGATTATTACAAGCAATATGAAAAACAATTTCCAAAAGACTATAAATCATACAGAAATATTGGTTTATTGTATTTTGCAAAGGGTGATTATAAGCAGGCGAAATCTTATTATGAAAAAGCACTTTTGATAGAAAACGATAGAGTATCATTATTACTTAAGCTGGTAGATATAGAAATGCAATTGGGTAATTTCACCGAAGCTCTGGACCAAAAACTAAAGGCATTAAAGAAATGTAAAACATCCCTGGATAGATTCAAAGTTTATAGTTCACTTGAGTCGTATTATGAATTTAGAGGACAAATAAATGAGTCAATCAAATATATGGAGCTAAAGTATAATGAAATGGAAAAATTTGGAACTCCAATAAACAACCTGGCTCAAAAAGTCTTTGATATAAATAAATATAATATGGCGGGAAAAAGCGAAAAAGCATTTCAGAAACTAAAAGAAATTGAATCGCAATTTGAACCACCTATTGATAACTTAGTATATTTTGGATATATGTTTGTATATCTTGACCTTGAAGATGTTGATAATGCTGAAAAAGCAATTGTGAATGCTGAAAAATTTATTCAAAGTATAGGACAAGAAAATTTGCAACCATCAATTTTTTATGGTCAAGCCAGAATTTACGAAATTATGGGTGAGTATGAAAAGGCAATTGATAGCTACGTAAAGGTATTAGAACTTCAACCGACAGGATTCGATATCAACAGGTTTATAGGACGTTGTTACAGGAAACTAAATAAATTGAGGAAAGCTGAGGAATATTTATTAATAGCATTAAAAGACTCACCTTATGATCCGGAAAATAATTATGAACTTGCTCTTTTATATTTAGATAAGAGAGATACAAAAAAAGCAATAGAATACTTAAAAGTTGCAAACGATATTTGGAAAGATGCCGACCCGGAATATAAACCTGCACAAAAGGCTAAAGAGAAATTAGTTGAGATAGAAGCTATGTCATAAAAAAAATAATTTTTTTCGTTAAAAATAAATAACACAACAAAATGAAAATCAAACATTTAAACACGCAATTAGTAAAAAGAACTCTTTTATCGG
Source organism: Bacteroidota bacterium (assembly GCA_030610255.1). Classification (GTDB taxonomy): domain Bacteria; phylum Bacteroidota; class Bacteroidia; order Bacteroidales; family JADFUO01; genus JADFUO01. Next base: position 3,088 of record JAUWSB010000114.1, on the reverse strand, counting down.
TTTTACTATCATTTGTTTTTCTAATTTCTTATGCTCAGGATAACGAACAAATGAAAACTATCTTTGGTGGCGAAAATATTAGCCATGGAGGATATGGGGCATTAAATTTATATTATTCCCAGATAGATCATAGGGATGCAATACTGATAGGCGCCGAGGGTGGTTGGATTATTAATCATAAATTTACACTTGGACTTGCAGGTTTTGGTTTTGTTAACGATATGTATTTTAAAGATATCAATGATAATATAAAATTTAATCTTGCTGGTGGTTATGGTGGCTTGCTTATAGCCCCAATAATTATGCCCCAAAGTCCGGTACATGTGAGTTTCCCTATTATTATCGGAGCAGGCGGAATTGCCTACACAAGCAATGATCATTGGTCAAGAGATCGTGATAAGTGGTACACCCATGACTCGGATGCTTTCTTCATTATTGAACCCGGAATTAATATAGAATTAAACCTAATTTCTTTTATGCGTCTCTCGATTGGAGGCAAATACAGAATTACTTCAAACATCAATCTTATTAATACCGGTTCTCATGTGATGAATGGCTTTTCTGTAGGAATGAGCCTGAAATTTGGCAAGTTCTAAAAAAGCTTTAAATGACTTTGGTTAACGTTTAAGTATCTTAATTCAAAAATTCGTGTTTTTCCCATACGGATTCCCTTCGGTCATTGGCAGAAAAAGTTGCGGGTTGCGGGCTACGAGTTCTGGTAACTCGTAACAATAAAATCCTGTTTGGTTCAAGCCAAAAGAACAATTAAAAAAAATCCTTTATAAATATTGAAAGTTTTGTAACATAAGTATTAAATAATAGTCTATTTATTTATGTTCAAAAACGAACAATAGATGTTCGTAAATGTTCATAATAACCTCTTTTGAAAAAATAACCAAATCACTACTATTTAACTTTCAGGAAATTAGTGATTTGGTATAATTTTAGTTTACTTATGTAAATACTTATATAATATTTCTAATAAAAGACTAATAATCAGGGTTTATATTTATTAACAATATGAGAATTACACTGATAGTATTTTTCGGATTACTGATTAATTTACTTGTTTATTCACAGGAAAATCTTCAAAAGAAAAGCTACACAACAAAAAAACTGACTGACGGCTCAATAGATATTGATGGGAGATTAGACGATAAAGCATGGAATTTGGTTGAGTGGGGAGGAGATTTTATCCAGCGTAGTCCGTATGAAGGTAAGTTGCCTTCACAACCTACATATTTCAAAATACTTTACGATGATAATAATTTATACATTGGAGTTCTTGCTTATGATAGCCTCCCCGATGAAATTGATAAACGTATGTGTCGGAGAGATGATTTTGAAGGGGACTGGATAGAGGTTAATATTGATAGTTATTACGATCAGATGACAGCATTTTCTTTTACAATAAATGCTGCCGGAGTTAAGGGTGATGAGGCAATTACCGATAATGGTGATGAGTGGGATGATACCTGGGACCCGATTTGGTATACGAAGACTTCAATTACCGATTCGGGATGGGTTGCTGAAATGAAAATACCTTTTAGTCAGTTACGTTTCGGGAAAAAGGATAATCATGTTTGGGGAATGCAAGTTCAGCGAAGATTGTTCAGAGATGAAGAGCGGTCGCTATGGCAGTTTATTCCGAGAGATGCTACCGGATGGGTACATCTTTTCGGTGAATTGCATGGGATTAAAAATATTAACCCGAAGCGGCAGTTTGATATTTTTCCATATCTTTTAGTAAAGCAGGAATATTTTGAAAAGGAAGAGGGCAATCCTTTTGCTACCGGAAAAAAAACTGTGTTTTCGGGTGGCATTGACGGAAAAATCGGAATCACTAATGACCTGACTCTTGATTTTACAATAAACCCTGATTTCGGACAGGTAGAAGCTGACCCTTCAGAGGTAAATCTTACAGCATTTGAGACTTATTTCAGTGAAAAAAGGCCGTTTTTTATTGAAGGAAAAAATATTTTAAATTTTCAAATAACCGAAGGTGGTAATCCCTATGCACGGGATAATTTGTTTTATTCAAGAAGAATAGGACGTATACCTCATTATTACCCTGATCTAAATGATGAAGAGCATGTAGATTTTCCGGAGCACACAACTATCTTAGGAGCTTTTAAACTAACCGGAAAAACCAAAAACGGATGGTCAATCGGAGTGATGGAAAGTATGACAGCGCCCGAAAAGGCTGAAATTGACAATGGAGATGTAAGGCGAAAAGAAGAGGTTGAGCCATTTACAAATTATTTTGTAGGACGGGTACAAAAAGACATTAATAAAGGAAATACGATAATTGGCGGAATGTTTACTTCTACAAACAGGAAAATCGAAAACCAGGAAATTGATTTTCTTCCAAAGTCGGCATATTCGGGAGGTGTTGATTTTACTCAATATTGGAAGGACAAAGCATATTTTTTGAAGTTAAAAGCGGTAGTCAGTCATATTACGGGCGATTCGGTTGCAATTACAAACATACAACGTTCGTCGGTTCATTATTTTCAAAGACCGGATGCAGATTATGTTAAAGTTGATTCTTCACGAACATCATTGACCGGACAAGGTGGAACTGTCGAATTTGGAAAAGCTGGAGAAGGGCATATTAGATATGTTGCATGGGTAACATGGCGTTCACCCGGTCTCGAATTAAATGATGTCGGATATTTACGTTCCGGCGATGAGGTTTTTCAGGTTTTTTGGATGCAATATGGTATTTGGGAACCGTTTTCAATTTTCAGAGAAATGCGAATAAATTTTAACCAATGGACCGGTTGGGACTTTGGCGGGCGAAAGACTTTTGGCGGTGGAAATATTAATATGAATATGGATTTTAAAAATCATTGGTCATTTTCGTATGGTGTAAACCTTAATGGAACATATTTATCTAAAAGTTTTTTACGGGGAGGTCCTTCAATGAAAAAACCGGCAGACTGGAACATATGGGCATGGCTTGGCACTGATAGAAGAAAAAAATTCAGATTAAGTTTTAATTATTCAATTACCCAGAATTTTAATGATGCAGGTACATTTAATTTCTACTCGGGTAATATTTCCTTCAGACCAAATAATACTATTT
>JAUWSB010000129.1 GCA_030610255.1 Bacteroidota bacterium | reverse complement strand
CAATAATCTGGAGTCAGTATTCTTTTGTTATTCTATTTCTTGTAATCACTATATTAGGACTTTGGGAATTTTACAGTTTGGTTAAAACAACAAACTTTGCCCGTCCACAAATATTTACCGGAATTTTATCAGGTGGCATATTATTTATATCAATGGCATTAGTTGCCATGAATATCGCTGATTTAAAGATTTTACTGATAAATTTAGCCACATTCCAGCTTATTTTTTTTATTGAGTTATTTTCAAAAAACAAAAATCCTTTTACAAATATATCATTTTCAATACTGGGAATTATTTACATTGCTTTACCTTTTTCATTATTAAATTTCTTTTTTAACACTGGACTTATCCCCGGCGTATTTCAATATGAGATACTTTTAGGTTTTTTTATTATTTTATGGATGCATGATATTTTTGCATACCTCACAGGAATGACACTTGGAAGACATCTGCTTTTTAAAAGAATCTCCCCGAAAAAAACATGGGAAGGAAGTTTTGGAGGAGTAATTTTTGCTATATTAACAGCTTATATTATTTCATTGTTTTTTGATGATCTCAGTAGTATCCAGTGGGTAATTATAGCTCTGATCATTACTGTTTTCGGTACATTGGGCGATTTGACCGAATCAATGTTCAAAAGAAGTTTGAATATTAAAGACACCGGAAATATTTTACCGGGACATGGCGGGATATTAGACCGCTTTGATGCCGTTTTTATGGCAGCACCTTTTGTATTTATTTATTTAATTCTTTTTACATAAAATGAGAATTCATAAACAAGGATACTTAATAATTTTTATTATGCTGTTAGCAATACTGACTATTGCATTAATAATAAATTTATTATTTCCTGTTCAAACTTTCATACATTATTTTCTTTATCTTATTGGCTTGATTTTCTTCATTATTGTTATAAGATTTTTCAGGCAGCCAAACAGAATAATTGAAATTAACGATAACAATATATTAAGCGGAGCTGACGGTAAAGTTGTAGCAATTGAAGAAGTTGAAGAAAATGAATATTTTAAAGATAAAAGAATACAGGTGTCGGTTTTTATGTCGCCACTTAATGTGCATGTTAACTGGTATCCGATAAGCGGTAATATCACTTTTTTTAAACATCATCAAGGAAAATATTTTGCAGCATATCATCCTAAATCATCTTCAGAAAACGAAAGAACAAGCATTGTTATTAAAAATAGCAAACAACAACCTGTATTATCTCGTCAGATAGCAGGTTTAGTGGCCAGAAGAATCGTATCCAATGCAGAAGTTGGCAAGCATGTTATTCAGGGTAATGAAATAGGAATAATTAAATTCGGTTCGCGCTTTGACTTATTATTGCCTGTTGATGCCAAAATTAAAGTAAAATTAAGACAGGAAGTAATAGGAGGAAAGACTGTGATTGCTGTGTTTAGTTAGTGTTTGTCTATAAAGAATGTGTTTTTTTATGATCTTTTTATTCATTATGTCAAAAATTGCGCCAGTTTTGAATATTCAGTTACCGTATCTGGATCTAATGCGAAATAGTATGCATGAGCAGCAGCATTCTGTCTTCCAAACTTTTTCTTCCGGGTCCGATATTCAAACTTCCTTTTTGAGATTAGCCGATCATAGAAAAGAAAAAGGCTTGGATTAAGGCTTGGATTAAGGCTTGGATCAGGTTTTTGCGATGCCCAGGCGGGCTTAGAAATTAAGTTCTGGAAATTGTGAACATCCCCCCTTTGTCTCCAAAAATTATTAATTGCTAGCGCCTGACCAACATTGCAGCTTTACGTAGTACAAAAGATTCTTTTGATTCTTGAAAATTTATGCACGTTATGCGCGAGCTTCCTGTTTTCACGCGGTTATTGACATCCAGAAGGATCTGAGCGCTGTTAAATCAAGTATCGCTTGGGAAACTTAATTACAAATCCTAACTATTCATATAAAGGTACAAGCTAAAAGCCTAGCTGCCCAAGCAGGTAGGCTTGCATCAGTTTGAGATGTCTTAGTTAAAATGCTATCGCATTTTGGCAGATACAATCTACTGATCATTGACAGACGTAATTATACTTTGCTATACTACACCCAGCCAAGACTTGGTCCTCTCCCAACAAATCCGGATGCCAAAACCAGTTTGGCATGATACGCGCAAAGTTAGTTTTGTTAGGCTTGATGTTTTAGTCTTGGTTTTTCGGGCGTGGGCCATGTACCAATTGCTACTGTCATAGCATCACTAACAATCTGGTTAATGACAGGGATAATACTTTTTAAAATAACTTTAATACGTTCTTCTGGTTTTTCAGGTAGCGGAACAGTATCAATAGCCACCTGATAATCTTTTCTAAATTCCTTTTTCATAATGTATTCCTCCATTTTTAATTTAAATTATTTGATAATTCATTTGTTCTAATTGTTCTTTTAACTTGATTTCCATTTTCGTCAAATTCAATTTCAAGAATTAGATCTCCATTATCATCAAAAATTTTCCTCCTCTTGGGAACTTCAATGGATGCATAAAAATTAGGTGAGAACTTTTTCTATATTAGTATTAAATATGGTGTTTCCAGAAAATTGGCCATTATCATCATATTTTTATAATGCCGTTGCTAAATGATGCTCTTTTCCGCCTCCAGCGATGAACTTTTTACATAATGACTGATAGTCCAATCGCTTTTTGTTATATCTCATAATAATATCTCCTAAACTCTTTGATGAGAAATCCACGAAATTTGTCTAAAAACTTGCAGAAACAGCGTGGAAATCATGTGTAAACCTTTTCGAAATTGATGATAATTAAAAATTCAAACAATATAATCATAACGCCCGAGTTCACCTGCATTTTTAAGCGAAGCGGAAGAATGTCAGGTGGAACGATTTATTAGGCTTTTGTCTTTTCTTCTTCAAAGCACTAAGCACTTTCTGCACCACCATCTCCTATTTCCCTTGATGAAGTAGTTTTCATTCGGTCATCTATAGGTTCTCTGTCGTCACCCTTTGATAAATGTCTCTAAACAGTCCAAACCGGCCATGTATTGCTGTCCACTGCTGCTGTCTGAGAAATGGGATCTTTGCATGCATATCTTTAGTTTTTTTAAACGTAGCTGCTGCTCAACCTTTATCTTGGCCATCGATTTACTGGTAAAGGGGTCAACAGCCTGATACAACGAACTCAAACTTGTATCCATGATATTCCTCGGCATAGACAATTCGTAAATCAATGCCCGTTGAATCTGGTAAGCACAAGCGACAAGCGGGTATTTTTCTTTCACTTCTTTGAGTTGAGCTTTCAAAAGCTTTTTGTCTCTTAAAACCGCATCAGTAAAATACTGTATGGGATCATTTGAATAGTTTTTCATGATAAATCCTCCTTTTTAGTAACTTTATTTGATAAAAGTAATATAAAAAAATGACAAAATAAAAAAAATATTTGGACAAGTCAGGGATCAGATAAATTTAAGTCATTACAGCCATAGAACGGGAGAGTTCTCTTGACTATTATTGAAGAAAAGAGAAAAAGCAATAGGGTATAACAATACATAAATTTAATTGGAGTGAAAGAGCTAATTTTGAAGGACTTGCAGGCAATCATGGTCAGTATTTTTTAATATGCTTGTGGCTTCGAATTCCCTAACTAAACTTATGCTTGCCGATACTTACAAAATATCTTCCAGTTCTTTCAGCGAATTTACCTCATAAGTAATTTCGTTATTATGATTGATATTATTGTAATTAACAAAAACCTGGTCAATACCTGCAGATTTTGCTCCCAATATATCAACTCTTAAATCATCACCGATCATCAGACTTTCATTAATTTTAGCTTTTGCTTTTGACAAGGCAAAGAGGAAAATTTGTTTTTCGGGTTTTTTAGTGCCTGCTTCTTCCGAAGTTATTATCTGTTTAAAATATTTTCGCAAATCCGACACATCAATTTTCTTTTGCTGAACTTCCTCAAAACCGTTAGTAATAAGGTGCAGTTTGTATTTTGGATATAAATATTCAAGTATCTCACGCGAATGAGGAAACAAATTTGTTTTCAAAGGGCTGATTGTCACGTAATCATCGGCAATGTTAATTGCTAAAAATAAATCATCTATTCCAAAATCATTTAAAGTAAGTTTAAAACGTTTAATGCTAAGCACTTCTTTTTTAATCTTACCCTCTCTATAATAACTCCACAACAGATCATTGTAATATTTATAGGTTTTTGTAAACTCTTCAAGAGAAGGAACACCTTTTTGCTTTAGTTTATACTTATCGTAAATCTCGCTGAAAGTTTCCTTTGCATTTTTTTCAAAATCCCAGATTGTCCGGTCTAAATCAAAAAAAAGGTGCTTGTATTTTTTCATAATTATATTTTAATAGTATAAAATCCCAAGATTATCAGCAAGATAACAAAGCGAAAACGATAATATTAAAGATAAGATCGGTGCAGCTAACCAAACTATCCAAAACTTTCTGATAGTTTTATTAACAATAATTTTTTTCCAGCCCATTTTTGAGATTCCCAAGCCAATTATTGCCAAAGTATTTAATTGCACCAATGATGTTGGAATTCCTTTTGTAATAGATGCAAGTAGTAATAATGATGCTGTAACAATTGAAATAATCGTAGCTTCCAATGGCCCGATATCCACAATTCCTTTACCGGTAGTTTCCATGATTTTTCTACCGAATATCGAGCTTCCAATGGCAAAACAGGGCGCTATAATCAAAGTGGAAAGTATCATTATCAAAACAAATTTATCTTCCAGATCAGGATTAATATTAAGCTCGTTCATTACCATAGAAGCTATAGGACCTGATGCATTTGCAACATTGTTTGAACCAATAGCAAATGAAACATAGCAAGCCGAAATTATTACCAACATCCTGAGTACAGGATGATTTGTTACATCAGCAAATTTTATCACAGCCACCCGTCTTAATAAAGGATAAAGATACTTGCCGATAAAATACATCAGAACAAAAGAAATAACAGGCAGGACAAACCATACAGGAATTATTTCATAAAATACCTTATGTGAATTAAACATATTAAAATATAATGCAGGACCACTTAGAGCAAAAACAGCCGACTGACTTGTTGATTGAGGAACTCCGATCAAATTAGCAAGCAATAACGATATTGCAATTGATATCAATACAATTGTAGCGATTGTAAGAGTTATTTCATCGGCAGGCAAAATACCCTTTCCCATTGTTAAAGCAGTTTTTTTACCCGCAATTATTGCTCCGATGAATACAAATATTCCGAATAATCCGGGTATGGCAAACCGCCTGATAATATTTGAACCATAAGCTACGGAAAATGAAGGAGAAGTTCCGCTTCCTCCCATATTCATCGCCAAAAACATCCCGACTATAAAAGGAATCAGTAAATGGCTAAACATTGGTGAGATCATAATAATAAAATTTGGTATTATTTATTTAATTTCCTATTTAAACATGCGAAAATTCAGAAATTTATTTTTCAAACGTCAAATTTATAAAAAAAAATCCATTTCTCTCATTGCAGATTTGTGAAAAATAGTAACTAATCAATTTATTAATCAATTCCTATTCCCTCCCGATAGCTATCGGGATTGAGGATAGATTTTAAAAATGGTATCCATACGGATGCCCGTCGGTTATAGGGGAAATACAGGTATAAAGGTATAAAAGTGATGGAATGATGGAGTGATGGAGTGATGGAGTAATGGATTTCCCTTATTTCCCTTATTTCCCTTATTTCCCATATTTCCATTATTCCATTATTCCATTATTCCATTATTCCATTATTCCATTATTCCGGTTTTATTAGAGTTAGTGATGAATAAATAAATATTGAAAAAACTTGACTTCTGTAAAAATATGTTGTATCATTGCAATATCAAATTAATATCATAATAATATAATTAACACAAATTAAAATTATAAAGAGATGAAAAAAGAAAAATTGTATTCATCGGTTTCGGGTTATTTGGGACTATTTATTGTCCTTATCTTAATCATTTTACCTGTATTGGGAATGATTTTTATGAAAATGTTTTTACTCGCAATTATTTTAGCATTCGGCATGTTTGGTTTGGGCGGATTTGTTATTGTAAATCCGAACGAATCAAGTGTATTAGTTTTATTCGGTGCTTATAAAGGAACTATCAAAAAGAATGGTTTCTTTTGGGTAAATCCGTTTTTTTCAAGAAAAAAAATCTCGTTAAGAGCAAGAAATCTTGACAGCGACCCGATAAAAGTAAACGACAAGGTTGGTAATCCGATTATGATTGGAGTTGTATTAGTCTGGAAAGTTGAAAATACTTTTAAAGCAGCTTTCGAAGTTGATGATTATTGTCATTTTGTTGATATACAAAGCGAAGCTGCGGTCAGGAAATTGGGTGGGCATTATCCTTATGATAATTTTGATGATGAACAGGCAGAAATTACTTTACGTTCGGGAGGCGAAGAAGTTAATCATGTTCTTGAAAAAGAATTAAGCGAACGGCTTGAGATTGCCGGTATTAATGTTATTGAAGCAAGAATAGCATACCTTGCTTATGCATCTGAAATTGCAGGAGCTATGCTAAGAAGGCAACAAGCAACAGCTATTGTTGCAGCAAGATACAAAATTGTTGAAGGCGCGGTAAGTATGGTTGAAATGGCTCTTGAGCAACTTTCAGAAAAAGAGCTTATTGAACTTGATGAAGACCAAAAAGCCGTTATGGTCAGTAATTTAATGGTTGTTCTTTGTTCTGACAAAGATGCAAGTCCGGTTATTAATACTGGAACTTTACATCAGTAGATTCAGACTTATACATCAAACGGGATAAATCCATCCATACGGATACATACGTACTAACTTCGTGTCGTTTGCTTCGCTTCATACGGACAAGTTTTGTACATTTTGATTTGTTTCTTTTTGGTAGTCATTGTCCCGTTAGGGACTATATATTTATAGAAAATGAAATACAACCATAACAAAGTCCCATAGGGACGTAATATAAAAAGAACATGGCTAATACATATACACAAATGTATATTCAATTTGTATTTGCGGTCCAAAACAGAGTGTCACTGATTCAAACCACATGGAAAGATGAACTTTACAAATACATAACTGGAATTGTTAAACAGATTTAATGTTGATTATGATGAGCGGTATATTTTAAAAGACATTCAATAATATATCGTCCCTAACGGGACTTGTACTCTATTGTGATTATTTTTTCTATAAATATTAAGTCCCT
>JAUWSB010000028.1 GCA_030610255.1 Bacteroidota bacterium | reverse complement strand
GGTATAAGGGGGTATAAAGGCACTTCCCTTATTTCCCTTATTTCCCCTATTTCCCTTATTTCCCCTATTTCCCTTATTTCCCCTATTTCCCCTATTTCCCCATTTTCCTTTACACCCAATTCAATAATAATATTTGTTAATAAATTTTCATTGTTAATTTAATACTGATTGGTTACATAATTTTAGTAATAATTTGCGGCAAAGTTAGTTAATATTTACTAACTTCCAAATAATTTTATATATTTTTTTGATTTTTTTAACTCCTGCTTTCAACCACATCCTGTCTGCCATTTTTAATATAGGGATATTCATTTCCGGTGGACTTGCCGGTTATTTCAGTTTGAAACAGGATTAACGCCTTCGGAGTTTAGAAAAAATAACGGAAAGTAATAGCACGGGAAGCATATATCAGAAACAAAATCAACCATTTCTGTTACTGTTGTTTTCCTTTAACATCAACCTTCTTCCTGAACACGGGATAAAGCATATTGTCCTTGATGACCAGGATCAATGCAATAATATAGAAGCTGTCCAGCATCATCGTAAAGATGTATTGTTGAACCGTGGAAGTGTAATATCCCGTAAGCAGGATCAGAAATATCATCTGTACAAGTAAAAATATCCCAACATTTACTCCCAGCGATCGCCAGGCTGATTTTCTTTTCAGGACAAAGAAAAGGAAGATCTGCCATGATAAAACAATGATAAAGGGTTGCAATAGGCCTCCGGTTTCCTGCGGGTAATGGCCTTTGCGCCCATCGATACGGGTAAACACCCTGAACTGGTATAACCCATCTTCTCCTTCCTTTTTTTCAAATTCAATATGGGTATCCTTTTTTACGATACCAAGGCTGAAATTTGTTGTGCCAACCAATACTTTTATGTAAGCTGTTTCAAGACCTGCCTGCCATCCTACAAAAATCAGCAAAGAAATCAGCAGGAGTAAAATAATCTTATTTCTGGTTGAAGATAATATTGCCATGTGTTTTTAATTAAAATAATTAACAGATCTGATTATTCCCGGACTTTTGAATCTTTCACAACACCCCATGTATTTTTATACCTCCATGCCCATATCAGGAAAACCATGAAACCGAACAGGATATTCCAAAGATAATCATGGATATAATAAAACAAATGTGCAGAGTGCTTTCCGATATAACCCATGGTGATAAACCGCATGTTGTTAACAACAAATACGGCGCCAAGAAATATGAGCAGGGTGATTATCCTTTGTTTCCATTTAACCGGCGATAGAAGACTTAAGTAAATTACAAAGATGTAGAAATTATATGCTGTGCATTCCATGATCAACTCCATGTTATATCCGCTTACCGTGATGTTGGGAAAACTACGGCTATCAATGGGAATAAACAGAAGTTTTCCAAAACCCAGGGCCGAGTCCAGTGTGAATTTTACAAAGAAATGCTGCACCTCATTTTTGATTCCCGGCAGATGCAGGATCATAATGGTAATGATCCAGAGCAGTACGGCTATCATCAGCGGTTTAAAGTGACTCATGAACTTTTTGTAAGCTTCCTTTTTGGCCAGTTTTTCCCGTTGTCTGGCTTTTTCCTGTTCTCTTTTTCTAAGCTTTGTTGACAATTTTTTGGTGTTTGAAGGTTATTATTACAATTGTTGTTGAATACTTCACTTGTATTTATATATCTGCAAGGTTAACGATCACTCATCTATATATGTTTATATGCATATCTGCGGCAAATATAGAAAAAAAACTAAATATCCAATTAAATCATGAAATCATATTATGAAAAAAGCCACTCCTTACGAAGTAGCTTTTCATTATAGATTTTTATGAGGATATTAAGCCAGTCTTCTTCTGAAGCGGAATACCATAAAGGTTGCTATCAGGAAAATGCCAATGTAGATTGCCCAGTTGGAAAGGGGAACCATTCCGGATGAACACCAAGGGTCTGGTGGAGGCCCTTCCGATAAAACAACCTGGTAATCAGCTCCGGATGCCCATCCTGAGAAAACGGGTAAAGCTACCCAGAAATACCAGGTTCCGGGACCGCAGGTATATGATGTCTGACCAGTTGTGCCGGCTGGAATGTCGGTATCCGAAGCGACAACACTCGCAAGACCACAATTCCCGTCATCTTGTATAATAAAGATGTTTAACGGGCAATTGGCAATGCTCGACCAGTATAAAGTCTTTGTTCCGGTCAGTACTATCCTGTACCAATCTGTATCCCGCCAATTAGGATTTCCACCAACGGAATAGGTGTTAGTTCGTCCACAGTATACATCCCCGATATTAATATCAGTAAATAACGGAGGTGTGATGTTGCACCCACCATTTGTTACATCTACACCATCATTTTGTATATCTGCCTCCCCTTCAGGTAATGCGCAGGCAAGACATGAAAATACTGGTCCATCAGCAGGAGCATATTGCTGAATTTTAGGTTGAAAATTTTCAGGTTGACTTGCTCCTGTATAAATTTCCTGCCCTAAAGAAGTTAAGGACAAGAACAGAAAACCTGTTAGTGTTAATAATGCAATTTTTTTCATATGACATTGTTTTTAGTTAATAAATCGAAACAAATATAACACTTCCTATTTATTAAGTCAAGAACTTGTTGTATTTTTAGAGCTTAGGCATACAACTTGATTTTTAAAAGACTGTTTATTATGTATTTACAAATTTGTATTTCTAAGCACAAAAACGCTTAGAAATACAAATGGTATGGACCACCAACTTATTTGTCTTCCATGATTCAATCCCTCAGTCGTTGTAAAACCGATTTTTTATTCCTGATCCATTTTAACCCGTTTTATTCATACAAGAACATAGTGAATTGTATGAATGTGCGATGGATAGAGAAAAGCAAAACGGGAAACCCCGATTTAGAAATACCCAAATTTGGGGATTGAAAAGAAACCAAATTTGTTAGTATTTCTTAATCGCAGAAAATTCGTGAATTTTCCGGGATAAATAATCATAAAAAAAATTAGTATAGTATTTAATAATATAACAAAAATTGTATATTTGTATATTCATATATATATTCAAAAGGCAACCTAACATGCTCAACCTTGATAACCTTAATATAATTCTATTTATCCTTCCGGTTTATCAGATGATGTTTTATGCGGTGCAACTGATCACCCTGCGTAAAAGAAATGATCCATCCAGGCGCCCCCTGGGCTTTTTGATGCTTCTGATGTTGCTCTACCTTGTGATTAATGCAACCAGGTACCTGGGATATTTTTATTTATTCAAATACCTCTATATGATACAATTGCCAATTTTACTGGCCATTATTCCCACCTATTATTTATATTTGCGTGCTATATCAAATTCTTCCGTAGGAATGTTCTCAAAGCATCCATTGGTATATTATCTTCCTTCCATCTTTATGTTACTGCTTAATGTTGTGGCATTCATAAATATGAGCCCGGTTCAAACTGACTTTTTTCTGTCATCCGGAGGTTCTTTGTCAACCAATAAGGATAACGCTATAAGTTTTGCTGTACTGGTATTTTTATTGGGCAATGCAGGGTTCATTGCTACACAGGTTATTATTTCCCCGTTTCATTATATCAGTATGATGCATAAACTGATTAATGTCCGGAAAAATAATACTACTTACTTGCCCCATTTTCAAACCTTATGGTCCCATGTCATCTTATTTTCTGTTATCAGCTTTGTGGTTCTCGGTTCACTGATGAATTTTTTGACTCCTGCTTTCAACCACATCCTGTCTACCATTTTTAATATAGGGATACTTATTTCCGGAGGACTTGCCGGTTATTTCAGTTTGAAACAGGATAAACTGTATATAGAGGTTGCCAGTGTGGCAACAGAAGAATTCAAGGTTAACGATGCTGCAGATATTCCGCATAACGCTATACATAAAGCTGATAATAAGCATGCTGAAACTGTAAGTCATGAAGAAGCCAGGAATATCATTTCCCGCCTGCAACACCACCTTGTTAACGATAAACCATACCTTAACAGTAAGCTTGGGGCTATGGATCTTGCAAGGAAGATCAGTACAAGCAAACAAAAATTTACATACGTTATCAACAATGTGATGGGAACCAATTTTTACGGTATTATTAATAAATACAGGGTGTTGGAGGCGAAAGAATTGCTTAAACGGCCTGAAAACCAGAACTACAGCATCGATGCTATTTCACAAATGGTTGGCTTTCAATCAAAATCATCCTTTAACGGGTGTTTCAAAAAGATAACAGGATTAACGCCTTCGGAGTTTAGAAAAAATAACGGAAAGTAATAGCACGGGAAGCATATATCAGAAAAAAAATCAACCATTTTCCTGTTTTCCGCATTGGGACACCCTAAACCATAAAAGATCAAGTTGTATTATATTGTTATTCTGTATTTTATATCTTGAAACATTCAACTTTATTTATATGTACGGAAAACAGGGGAGATTTCGTTTTCTGTCATAATGTTTTCTTTGCGTTATTTTGCGTTCCGATATTATCGGAATCTTTGGGAGCTTTGCGTGAAATAAAATATAAACAAAAGTAATTATTTTATTCAGTACATCAAAATATTATTTAGCCGTGAAATCATATTATGAAAAAAGCCACTCCTTACGAAGTAGCTTTTCATTATAGATTTTTATGAGGATATTAAGCAAGTCTTCTTCTGAAGCGGAATACCATAAAGACTGCAATTAAGAAAATACCAAGGTAGATTGCCCAGTTTGAGACAGGTACTCCTGGTGGAGGACCAAAACTATCACCTTCTATTAATACCCATGAATCTAATATAGGGTCTGATGTATCTGCAATTGCAAGCTTTATATGATGGGTCTGACCGGGAGTTACTGTTGCTGTTCCGATTATCAAAGTTGTAAAACCATCCATCTCTGTATCATATGTAGCAATAGAATTATCCACATAATATGAGCATAAAGTACAAGGACCAGTCGCCAGCGTCCATTCAGCAGCAAATCCATTATTTACATTATTTATTGCAACCGGAATTGCAGTGGTTGGTATTAATGCAATATTCACTCCGTCAAGGAAAAATGCAAAAACATCATTAAATGGTGAATTGACATACTCATTGTATTCCTCCGACCCAAAAACAAAACGAATTTCTAAGTTTGGTCCGGTTGGTACAAAATCAAATTCAAGTACCGAGGCATCGAACGTGTTTTGTGGAATTACTAAAGCATCCAGATCTAAATCTCCGGGCATGCCATTAACTGCGGTAATGGAGGGGGATACATTTGGCCCAATCGCATTAATCGCCAAACCCGAACTCAGGATTACCCCATCATCTAAACCAAGGCCGGCAGAAGTACCGCCAGTAAAAAGGCCAGATGCAATATTCGCTCCGGTATAAACTACATTACTATATGTAATGCCTGTTCCAATAATTTTTTCAACCAGATCGGATGGAGTTACTGTAGTCCCATCAATTGGTGATACGACAAGGCCGGCACGTGAATGTCCACTTTTGTCGATCTGCTCTCCTTTACGTTGAGCAACTATGCTCGTAGAAAGCAAAAAGAATCCAAACGATAGCAAAGCTAAAATTGTAAATTTTTTCATGATTAATTTTTTTTTAATTAATTAATTGAACAATTTCTTTATTTTTGAAATGTGAAAGTACAAAATATAATTTTAAATGTCAAGAACTTGTTGTACGTTTAGAGCTTAGACGTACAAATTCATTTTTAAAAGATTGTTTATCATGTATTTACAAATTTGTATTTCTAAGCACAAAAACGCTTAGAAATACAAATGGTATGGACCACCAGCTTACTTCGAGCGATGGATAAAAAAAGAAACCTGCTTTCCCTAAAAAAGTAAAAGGCAAAAAGGATGGTCAAAAAGGGCACCAGGGCTATACCTTGCAGCAAGTTGCAAAACCCAATACACATAATATATTATTAGACTGCAGATATCTGTAAAATATGAAACAGATGAAAGTAAAGTTCATAACCATAATTTAAATAAAATAACTAATTTTACATTTTGATATAAAAATACTAACAGGTATTGAATAATCGTCAGGAAAATTCATGAATTTTCCGGGTTAAAACAATGGTATATAAAAAGCAATAAACTCATAATTATTTTGAAATAATGAAACCGGCACTCTATTCAGAAAAGCTTACCGAAAACAAGGTTCAATGTAAATTATGCCCTCATAATTGTAAAATAAATGACGGAAAAACAGGAATTTGCCTGGTAAGAAAAAATATTAACGGAGAATTGTTCTCCGAAAATTACGGTAAAGTATGTTCAATAGCTTTTGACCCTATTGAGAAAAAACCTCTTTACCATTTTTATCCCGGAAGCATTATCTTATCAATCGGAAGTGTTGGTTGTAATTTAAAATGTAAATTCTGTCAGAACTGGGAAATTTCGCAAACTTCTGTTAAAAATTACCCGTATTTAAAAGATTACTCACTAACGGAAATTTTAAACATTGCATTAGAGAATAAGCAAAATACAGGCATTGCATATACTTATAACGAGCCAACCGTATGGTATGAGTTTATGCTGGATATTGCAAAGCAGGCAAAAAAAAACAAGCTAAAAAATGTAATTGTTACCAATGGTTTTATCAATAAAGAACCCTTAAAAGAAATTATAAATTATATGGATGCTTTTAGTGTTGACCTGAAGGCATTTACAGAAGAATTTTATCAAAAATATACTTCCTCAAAACTTGAACCTGTTAAAGAAACCATAAAATTCATTAAGGGATCCGGCAAACATCTTGAACTTACAAATCTGGTAATTACCGATTTAAATGATAATGAACAGACTTTCAGTAAAATGATTGACTGGATAGCCGGCGAAATAGGCAAAAACACTGTATTCCACATCTCAAGATATTATCCGACTTACAAAATGAATAATCCGGCTACTTCAAAATCAACGCTTTTAAAGCTTTATGAAATAGCAAAAAAGAAATTAAACTATGTTTACTTAGGAAATATCCGCACAGGCGAAGGTCAAAACACTTTTTGTGAAAACTGCAGGAATTTAGTTGTAACACGGGAAGGATATTTCACCGATAGTAAAGGTTTGGATGATGAAGGTTGTTGTGTTTATTGCAAACAAAAGATAATGTAATAACTTAATGTTTTTTTATTTATACGTTATACAGCATTATCAAATTTGGAGCAATAAATAAATTACATTTTAAATATCAGGAATGAGTGGGCTATTTAGAATAAATATAAACTACAACAATTGTTCACTTTTATGTGAACAATTGTTGTATATTTGCATTAAATATTATGAGAATAGATTTTACAAAAACATATTTATCTGATTTATATGAAGGTAAGGTCAGAAAATACAAGGAGTATAAATCTAACCCTCAACTTGTTAAGCAATACATTAAGACTATTAACAAGTTAAAAAGTATAACAAAAATTGAACAGTTATATCAAATTAAAAGCCTCAATTATGAGAAGAAGGTAGGTGATCTTGAAGAAATAAGTGCTGTATGGGTAAATAAGCAATATCGAATTCTATTTCGAGAGATTGCTACTGATCCAGAAAACCTAGTCATTGACTTATTAGAAATTGAGGAATTCAGTAAACATTACGAAAAATAGAGAAAGATGAAAACTACAGAAAACACTATTCCATTTTTAGCCACACATCCAGGGGAAGTCCTTTTGGATGAAATAGAAGCCAATGATTTTTCGCAAAGTGATTTCGCAAAAAAAATAGGTTTAAAAAAAAGTCAGTTAAATGAAATTATAAAGGGGAAACGAAATATTAATGCTGAATTAGCTATTTTATTTGAAAAGACATTGGATATTGATGCGGAATATTGGTTAGAGATTCAAAAGAATTATGACTTAGATAAAGCTCGAATCAATACTAAGAATCAAGAAAGATTGGAAGCAATCGAGCAATGGAAATTTATAGAAAATAAGATTGCCACTTCCTTTTTAAAGAAAGAAAAGGTAATAAGCGGAGATCCTATTGAAGATCTTATTGCAGTTAAGAAAGTATATAACGTACAAAATTTTGAGGAATTAGCTAAATTAAATGCAGAACCTGCTTATGCTAGATTTAGGAAATCAACAAAATTAAAGGTTGATCCAATTAATATTATTGGGTGGGTGAAATTACTTCAATTTAATGCAAATCAGATATTTGTTGAGAAATTTGATTATGATAAAAAGGATGAATTAGTGGGAAAACTTAAACAAATTTTAAGAATAAATAACAACACGCTAGACAATGTAAAACAAACACTAGCGGATTTTGGAATTAAATTAACTTATCAAAGAAAAGGAGATAAAACACCTGTTGATGGGATTTCATTTTGGAGTAATGGAAATCCTGCAATTGGAATGTCTTTAAGACATAATAGATTAGATAATTTTGCATTTACTCTTTTTCATGAATTAGGTCATGTATTTGAACATCTTCTGAATAACAATAAAGCCGAATTTATTGATCTGATTTCTTCCAAAGAACAAAAAGATTATAAGAATTCAAAAGAAGAGAAAGAAGCTGATTTATTTGCTCTGAATCATTTGATTGAACCTAACAATTGGAAAGCCTTCTTTGAAGCGCATAGTTTTAACGATACAAATATTACAGAATTTGCAAAAGAAAATGGAATTCATCCTAGTATAGTAAAAGGAAGAATATGCTTTACTATAGGTTTTTAT
Organism: Bacteroidota bacterium; assembly: GCA_030610255.1. Taxonomy (GTDB): domain Bacteria; phylum Bacteroidota; class Bacteroidia; order Bacteroidales; family JADFUO01; genus JADFUO01. Next base: position 9,062 of record JAUWSB010000028.1, on the reverse strand, counting down.
AAGGCAAAAACATCAATTGATTATTCAATTTTCTAATAAAAATAATGCTGTATAATAATAGCTAATATGCAATACGGGCAGAAATAGTAAAAAAAATATGTATAAATCAACTTCGCAGCTATTATGATAATTATCGGAATTACAGGAACACTCGGAGCAGGCAAAGGAACAATAGTTGATTATCTTGTCAGTAAAAAAGGGTTTGTACATTATTCGGTACGGGCATATCTGATAAAGGAAATTAAAAAAAGAAATCTTCCGGTCAACAGAGACAGCATGACTATTGTTGCAAATGAACTCAGGGCAAAACACTCTCCGTCGTTTATTACTGATCAGCTTTTTATACAGGCGAAAAAATCAGGTAAAAACTGTGTGATTGAAAGCATTCGTACTCCGGGAGAAATTGAGTCGCTCAGAAAAAAAGGTAATTTTTATCTTTTTGCTGTTGATGCAGACCCTAAAATCAGGTATGAAAGAATAAAACTCAGAAACTCCGAAACCGACAGGATTTCATTTAACACTTTCTTAAGTAACGAAAAAAGAGAATTTACTTCAGATGATCCCAACAAACAAAATCTGTTAAAATGCCGCGAAATGGCAGATTGTGTTTTATTAAATAATGGAAATATTGGGGATTTATTTTTACAGGTTGAAAAACAAATTAATTAAAACAAAACTTATAATGAGTAAAAAAAATAACCCAAAATATTCACGACCGTCGTGGGACGAATACTTTATAGAGCTTGCCAATGCTGTTGCAAAACGGGCAACTTGCGACAGAGGTAGAAGCGGGTGCGTAATTGTAAGAGACAGGCAAATTTTAGTTACCGGTTATGTTGGTTCTCCAAGAGGATTACCGCACTGCGACGATGTAGGTCATTTGATGAAAAAAGTTATTCACGAAGATGGTTCAATAAGCCAGCATTGCGTAAGGACCGTTCATGCCGAACAAAATGCTATTTGTCAGGCAGCACGATTGGGAATTGCACTGGATGGTTCAACAATTTATTGCCGTATGACTCCATGCCGGACATGTACTATGCTCATCATCAATTGCGGAATTAAAAGAGTTGTTTGCGAAAGAAAATACCACGCAGCCTCTGAATCGGAAGAAATGTTTAAAGAAGTTGGAATAAAGCTGGAATACTTTAATAATGATATTCAGAAGTATGAGAATCAATGATATTCAACCAATATAAGCGCCTATTTTAATGGTATTAGTTTTTAACTTCCATCCATTCGGGAACTTTAGCTGAAGGTGGTTTTTTACCATAAAAAATATCATCCATTAACACAGTAAATCTTCTGAAAATTGATGAATTCTTTATTCCCCGTCTTATGAAATTATGTAAAAGATTGTCAGGATGGGCATAGGGGCAAATTGAAATACATCTACCACAATCAGTACCGCAGGAACACCAGAAATTATAACAAGCTTCCTGATCAATTCTCCATCGTTTGATGCCGTCAATTTCCTGTTGTTTCTCAAATGGAATGGCATTAGCAGGACAAACAATAGCACATTTTTTACATCTTTCACAAAAATCAATAACTGTATAATCTTTTTCCCTTTTGTTGGCCACTAAAGGTAAATCAGTAGTAACAACAGATATTCTCACTCTTGGGCCAAGCTTTGGAGTAATCAGTAATCCCATTCTACCAATTTCACCCAATCCGGCATCTCTGGCAACAAGTGGGCATATAATATCATATTTACCATCAATATGAGAACTTGCCGGAAAACCCAACTTCTTGATAAACATTGAGATTATAACTGCAATAATACCTGTATTAACATACTGCTGTGCTGATTCCATAATAGCAGGTGCAGCAGGAGCACTCATCATCATATAATTATCCATCTCAACTGTGAAAGCAATTGCATATTGATGTTTTCGTTCAACAGGTTTTCCGTGATTATCATTTCTTCCTTTGTAACTGTATAAATGGTACTCCTTTAATTCTGTAATTCCAACATCAACTGCTCCAAGTTTTTTTGCCCAATTTTTGATGTATAACGTAATCTTTTCAGGTTCAAATTTATCTTTTTTATTAGCAATCTCAATGTCATTATCTTCATATAAAAGCTCAATAAAATTAAAACAAGTTTCAGCAGAAGCAAACATGGCTAAATCATAATTCGAGGCTCCTTCAGCCAGAAGTCCGGGTTTTTTCCTGAATTTATCATCAGCATACTTATGTGAAGGATGTTCATTATAATATTCATTAAATCTCTGAGTACCCTTCTGTAACAACCTTCTTGAAAGCATGGTGATACGTTCATCAATCCTTGATTTAGGATTATCATCACAGCTTATTTTTCTTTTACCAAAAGGAATAAAAAGAGCCAGCAGGACAACCAAAGTTAGAATGATTAAAACTAAAGATAAGAGGTTGCTGGAAAAATCGTAAAAACCAACAATTATATAAGGGGCAGGCAGAATAATACACGCAAAGAAAGCAATAAAAGCAGCACGGCTTTTTTTTTCTTTTACTGAAATAATTGTTATACAAATAAAAGACAAAAAGAATATTATCCCAATACTGAATAAAAAATATTGTAATAACATAAAAACATTATTATTATATTTTCCAAACATGCATAACTTGAGCTAATTAGTATGTAGGCGCTTCTCCCCAAAAATTAAAATATTCATCAGCATCCTCTCCGAATGGTTCTACATCTTCACCCAAAACCTTATATGTGCATTTTTGTCCTACAATTAAAGAAAATACAATTTCATATTCTTTGTCTTCACCGTTTATCATTAAAACTTTTGCGAGGTCTTTGTGTTCGTGTTGATCTCCAAGGTTCTCATGGCATATCGGGCAATAAACTTCAAGATGTTCTCCATCAATAAGTTTAAATGATTTGTGTTTAACTACCGAATATTCACCTAAATGTGGGCTTAATAACATCAGACCTACACTTCCATCTTTTGTTTTTACAGAAAAAATAATTTTGTTATTAGGTTTTAACTGACCTCTGCATTGTGGGCATAAGAAATCGTTTTCTTTCATGGATTAAATTGATTTTAAATTGATTTTGCAATGATACTAAATATTTTGTAACTATTTATGTATAAAAAATTATTAACTATTAAATTCCAAAACACAAGCACCAAATAATTTATTTCGTTATAATTTTACAACAAAGTTATTAACATTTTTTTACAAGTTGAATAGTTACAATTTTTTTATTTAAAGTTTCTTGTTTATTGTACTAATTGGTTACAAACTGCTAAAAATATCTTTAATGTCAAATATTCCAAATAAATGTGCTGAAGTAAGCAGAATAACAATTACTATTACCCATCTAACGAAATTCACACCTTTGCTCACAGCTAATCTTGACGCAATAAAGGCGCCGATAAAAGTTCCGATAGTAAGAACCAGACCATATTTCCAATTAATCTGGTTATCTAAAATAAATATTATTAATGCAAAAGGTGTATAAAGCAAAACTATTAAAACTTTTATCGCATTTGCTTTAACCAGATCATAACCTACTCCAATAACAATTCCCGCAAGCAAAAAATATCCGACACCTACCTGAATAAATCCACCGTAAACTCCTATTAAAAAGAATATTAAAATTTGAGTAAAACCGGTCTTTTTTTCTATCAATTCCTTCCGCCCATAAAGCAATTTATCGGGTTTGTATAAAATGAAAAACAGCATAAAAATCATAATAACTGCAACAGCTATTTCAAATACTTTCTCATTAATATCAACAGCGATCCATGCACCAACCAATGAGCCGATAATTGCCGGAATAGCCAGAATAATTCCTTTTCGGAAGTCCAGAACTTTTTGCTGTTTGAAACTTGCTACTCCTGTTAGTGTTTGACCTAATATTGCGATACGATTTGTGCCGTTTGCAATATTTGCCGGCAATCCCAAAAACATTAATATTGAAAGAGAAACAATTGAACCGCCGCCTGCCAAAGTATTGATAAATCCTACTAAAATCCCAGAGACGATCAATGCTGTAATTTCTATCCAGGTCATAAGAAGTTTATTTAATGCTTCAAATATATTGATTTTAATTTAATTAACTTTCCTGCCAAAAACAGAAACAATCATATATAAAATTATTAATCCTACAGGAAATAATATCCATGAAGAAACACCATAGGCAGATAGAACTGAACCGATAACAACAGACACACACCCAACTGTTAATGCATAAGGCAATTGTGTACGAACATGCTCAATATGATTACATGAACTTGCCAATGAGCTAAGAATGGTAGTATCGGAAATAGGTGAACAATGGTCACCGAATACAGAACCTGCTAATATTGACGATACTATATTATAAAAAATAGCAATAGAACCATCATAATCTAATCCAAAATCCTGTGATATTAACCATCCTGCCGGCAGCATCATAGGATATAAAATCGCCATAGTTCCCCAGGAAGAACCTGTTGAGAATGCGATAAAAGCCGAAAACACAAAAGTCAAGGCAGGAAGTAAGTAAGGCGAAATTTTTATATAGGATAAGCTGTAAGCAATAAATTCGGATGTGTGTAAATTATTTGTTATTAAGGCAAGCGACCACGCTAAAATAAGAATAAGTATAGCCGGAAGCATAGTCCTGAAACCATTAATAAGACTGTCGACAGTTGCTCTTAGATTAAGTAATCGCTGGCATACAGTCATTATAATTGCAATCAAAGTTCCAAGCAATGATGCCCATAATAATGATTTGAAAGAGTCGGCAGCAGCAATTATTTCCATTAAGTCTGCATCAGGTCCTGCAGCTTTTCTTCCTGTTATAATCAGACTGATTATTGTACCAATAATTATAACCAGCACAGGAACCACAGCATTATACCAGCGTGCTTTTATATTTTCAGGAACTTTCAGTTCGTTTGTTTTGTTTGATAATTTACTTGAACTATTTGAATTATCTGCCAAATCCAATTTTCTTGCCTTACGCTCTGCTTTGAGCATCGGTCCGAAATCACGTTTTTTGAAAATGAGTATCAGTATAAAAGCTAAAGTAAAAATCAGGTAAAAACGGGTATTGAGAGAATTGATAAAAACACTGTACGCACTTTCGGGAATACCAATGGCATTAATACCTTCCTGAATATAGCTCAGTTCAACACCTATCCATGTTGTAATTAAAGCGAGTGAGGCAACCGGAGCTGCCGTTGAGTCAACAATGTAAGCTAACTTTTCGCGGGAAATTCGCAAACGGTCGGTTACCGGACGCATGGTATTTCCTACAACAAGAGTGTTTGCATAATCATCAAAAAAAATAAGAATTCCAAGAAGCCAGGTAATAAACTGTCCGGAGACCGGACTATTTGCATATTTTGATAAAATCTTTACCACACCTCTCATACCACCGTTTTTCGTTATCAGGCTGACCATTGCTCCTATCAACATTGAAAATATTATGATAGCAAGATGGTCCTTATCACTCATTGACGTAATTATATAAGTATCGACAATGGCAAGCAATCCATGAAATATTGCAATAAAAAAAGCACTTCCCTGATAATAGAATATTATTGTAGTTCCCACCAATATACCTATAAATAATGCACTATAAACCTCCCTGAAAACCAAAGCCATCAAAATAGCAATCAAAGGCGGTAAAATTGACATCCATAATGGTATAGGAGTTATATCCTTTGACCAGAAAAATTCATCAATTTTGATGGAAAGAGTTTCTTTTTCAGAAAATTTATAATCAAACTCTGCTATACCATTTAAAACAGCTAACTCAATTATTGAGTCATTAATTAAAATATTTATATTTTTATTTTGATATATTTTTATTTGGTCAGGATCTCTCAGGACAATTTTAATTCCGGCAGTAACATTCTGAACGATAATTGACGGGAGTTCAACTTTTACATCATTCTGCGAAAAAGAGCTATCATAAATTGATTGTGCATTAAGGTTTAATGCAGGTAAACAAGCAATTAAAATTAAGTAACAAATATACTTCCTTAACACAATTATTAATTTAAGTTTTTGGTAAAAATAAGGAAGTTTATTAAAATGACAAGAACGGTTTAAAATAATGTAATTAATAGAAATTGGAAATTGATAAAAATGAAATAAATTATTATTAAAAAAAATCACAAACTGCTAATCACAAATTCTTTAAAATTTTGTCAACAATATATCCGTATAACTTCGTTTTGCAGGTTATTAGTTATAAGTGAGTAAAGTTTTGCATCAAGTGGCTATTATTCCTTTAACCGTTCTAATAATCCCATCCGTATCATACCCACATTCTTTATGTAATTCTGCTTGTGTTCCATGTTCAACAAAATGGTCGGGGATGCCAAGGCGTTTTATTTTTGCATTGTAATTATTATCAGCCATAAATTCAATTACTGCACTGCCAAGCCCACCAATTATTGTTCCATCTTCAATAGTAATTATATTTTTGAACTTACCGAATACTTCATGCAATAATTCTTCATCAAGAGGTTTCAGGAAACGCATATCATAATGAGCAGTATTGATTTTTTCTTTTTCAAGTTTTTTACAGGCATCAATAGCATAATTACCAACATGTCCGATTGTTATCAGTGCAATATCTTTTCCGTCTTTAATTTTTCTGCCTTTCCCGATTTCCAGTTTTTTGAAAGGTTTTTTCCAGTCAGTCATTACCCCGCGACCTTTCGGGTACCTGATTGAAAATGTCCCCATTCCTTCCAGTTGGGCAGTGTACATGAGGTTTCGCAGTTCTTCTTCATTCATTGGGGCAGACACAATAATGTTAGGAACTGTCCTTAAATAAGCAAGGTCAAAAGCACCGTGATGTGTTGCACCATCTTCTCCAACCAGTCCGCCCCTGTCAAGGCAAAATACAACATGCAGTTTTTGAAGTGCAACATCATGTATTACCTGGTCATAGGCACGCTGCATAAATGTAGAGTAAATATTACAAAACGGTATCAATCCCTGTACTGCCAAACCTGCCGAAAAAGTAACTGCATGTTGTTCGGCAATGCCAACATCAAATACCCTTTTGGGCATTTTTTTCATCATTAAATTCAAAGAACAACCTGTTGGCATTGCAGGAGTAATTCCAACAATTTTATCATTTTTTTCAGCCAGTTCAATAATTGTTTCTCCAAAAACGGTCTGGTATTTCTGCGGAAGTTTATCAGAAGAGGGTTTTTCAATTATTTTCCCTGTATTTTTGTCAAAAGTTCCGGGAGCATGAAATCTGGTCTGGTCATTTTCAGCCTGTTTAAAACCTTTTCCCTTCACAGTAATAATATGCAGCAATTTAGGACCTGGTATCCTTTTCATATCTTTCAGTAATTTTGCCAGTCTTATAACATCATTTCCGTCAATAGGACCAAAATACCTGAAATTAAATGACTCAAATAGATTACTTTTACTGAGAAGTGAACCTTTAATAGCACTTTCAATTTGTTGTATAATACGCTGGGAGTTGGGCCCATATTTACTTGCTTTGCCCAGTATTTTCCAGATGATATTTTTTATTCTGTTATATGTTTTTGAAATTGCAATATCAGTTAAATATTCTTTTATTGCTCCCACATTTTTATCAATTGCAATACCGTTATCATTAAGAATAACCAGGATGTTTGCTTTTGAAACTCCTGCATTGTTCAGGGCTTCCAGTGCCATACCGCCTGTCATAGCACCGTCACCGATTACGGCAATATGCTGTCGTCCGTTTTTATTTTTCATTTTAGAAGCAATCGCCATACCCAAAGCAGCAGAAACTGAAGTAGAGGAATGCCCTACACCAAAAGCATCATATTCGCTTTCACTCATTTTTGGAAAGCCGCTGATACCTTTGTACATTCTGTTTGTGTGAAATTTACCTTTTCGTCCGGTAAGAATTTTATGGGTATAAGCCTGATGACCTACATCCCAAATCAGCTTATCAAAAGGTGTATTAAAAACATAATGCAAAGCAACTGCCAGTTCAACTGTGCCAAGGCTCGCTCCCAAATGCCCCGGATTTGTAGAAATAACATCAATAATAAACTGCCTTAGCTCATTACAAAGCTCAGGAAGGTCTTCCACTTTAAGTTTTTTTAAATCAGAAGGATAGTTTATTGATGATAACAGTTTTCCGGGTTTAGCTGACATAAATAATACCTGATAATTTTTTATGGTACAAATTTATAACATTAAATATAATTATAATAATAAATTTTGTTTATATCTTTTTTATAATAAGCCGAGTTCAAGGAGCGCGGTTTCCGACATCATCTCTTTATTCCATGGTGGCTCAAAGGTTAATTCAACTTCAACATCTTTTATGTCTTCAACAGTCCTGACCTTTTCATTGACTTCTGCAGGTAAATTTTCTGCTACCGGACAATTCGGTGAAGTTAAAGTCATAAGAATTTTGACATTATTTTTATCAATTTCAATTTTATAGATTAAACCCAAATCGTAAATATTAACAGAAATTTCAGGGTCAAAAACTGTTTTTAAGGTTTCTACGATTTTATTTTCAAGATGTTTGTTGGTGTTTTTTTCTGCCATTTTAAGGAATATAGAATTGTTTCGTAAAAGTATTAAAAATAATTAAAGAAACAGGGTTACTTTTTATTACTTTTCGGAATTAATTTATTTGGTATTTGATTTTTTATTAATTTCATAAAATTAAAATTCAATCTGGTTATTTATTCTGAATAATACTGTTTTAATAAGAAATTTTGTTCTGAAATTATCTTTTATTATTTTATTTTTAATATCATTAAGTTCACAAGCACAATCTACTTTTGAACTTTTAATAAAAACCAATAAACATGAAGTTGCTGCTGATGTATTTGAATTAGATAACGGAGATTATATAATTTGTGGCTATAAAAGAACACCGGATCAAAATGATTATAACGGATTATTATTAAAAATAAGTTCAGACGGAGAAATACTGAAGAAAAAAGAATATTTCTTTTATGATAGCATTTCAATGATTACAAATTTGTTAAAAATTCAAGATGAACGATTAATATGTTTTGGTTCGAAAGGACTCTTATCAACTTCAGGCTTAAATAAAATATGGTATAATGAAATTGATACCGGATTAAATG
>JAUWSB010000192.1 GCA_030610255.1 Bacteroidota bacterium | reverse complement strand
TGTCTTGTTATTTACATTCTTTGCCGTTAATGCTCAAAATCCTGAAGCAAAAAATCCAAATGCCCCTGAAGTAACTTTTGAGAAAGTAGTTCACGATTACGGAACTATTTATCAGGGAAGTAATGGAACCTGTGAGTTTAAATTTTCAAACACAGGTAAAGAACCTTTAATTTTATCAAAACCACGATCATCATGCGGTTGTACAGTTCCAACCTGGCCCAAACAACCAATTCTCCCAGGAAATAATAATGTTATAAAAATTACTTATAATACAAAAAGAATAGGAATAATTAATAAAACCGTAACTATTTATTCTAATGCAAAAAATAAATCGGTTGTTCTGAAAATTAAAGGTAAAGTAATAGCTAAGCCAAAAGAAGCATTACCTGAAAAAACAATTGATGCTAAAGCAACTCCGGTTAATAAATAGATTGTTGAAATAGATTATTAAATAAATTAGTCTGATTAATTTTTTTGATTAATTTTCAAACATTCGTTTGACTATTGGAATATTGGAATATTGGAGTACCGGAGTATTGGAATACTGGAATATTGGAGTACCGGAGTATTGGAATACTGGAATATTGGAGTACTGGAGTACTGGAGTACTGGAATATTGAAAATAATTAAAAACTATTATATACCTTATGCATAATTAAAATGTTTAATATATAATTCATTCTCTTATACATCACTCCATTACTCCATTACTCCATCATTCCTATTATAATTCAGCAATTGTATATAAAAATGATTAGATATTTAATTTTGAAATAATATAATTTTAAAAGATGTAAACATGCCAAAAATTTCAAAAAAAGGCAGGATGATGCCTGAATCGCCTATCAGGAAACTTGTTCCTTATGCTGATGAAGCAAAAAAGAAAGGTATAAAAGTCTATCACCTTAATATCGGTCAACCAGATATTGAAACCCCTGAAGTTGCATTAAATGCTATCAGGAATTTTAAACCTAAAGTTGTTGAATACAGCCATTCGGCAGGCATCCCTTCTTACCGTAAAAAACTTGTTAATTATTATAAAAAGCATAATATTGAAATAACTGCTGATGAAATAATTATTGGTGCAGGAGCATCCGAAGCTATACTTTTTGCCATGCAAACCTGCCTTGACCCGGGTGATGAAATAATTATCCCCGAACCGTTTTATGCCAATTATAATGGCTTTGCAACAAATGCAGGAGTATTTGTAAAACCAATATTTTCATCAATTGAAACGGGATTTGCATTACCGCCAATCGCTGATTTTGAAAAAGCAATAACCTCAAAAACCAAAGCTATTTTAATTTGTAATCCTAATAATCCTACAGGTTATCTTTATTCAAAAGAAGAATTGGACACATTAAGAGATATTGTAGAAAAACACGATCTATATCTTATTTCCGACGAAGTTTACCGTGAGTTTTGTTATGATGGAAAAAAACATTATTCAGCCATGCATCTTAAAGGAATTGAGAATAATGTAATTTTAATTGATTCGGTTTCCAAGCGTTATAGTGCTTGCGGTGTAAGAATTGGATGCATTATATCAAAGAATAAAGAAGTTATGCTGACAGCCCTGAAATTTGCTCAGGCAAGATTAAGCCCACCGACCTTCGGACAGGTTGCTGCTGAAGCAGCTATTGATACACCTGATTCATATTTTATTGATGTATTAAAAGAATATCTTGCCAGACGTGATGTTGTTGTTGAATCAATAAATAAGATCAACGGTGCATTTTGCCCGGAACCAAGCGGAGCATTTTATGTAGTTGCCAGACTACCTATTGATGATTCCGATAAATTCTGCCGGTGGCTGCTTGAGGATTTTGAATACAATAATGAAACTGTGATGCTTGCACCTGCGTCCGGCTTTTATTCAACAAAGGGCAGAGGCAAGGATGAAGTAAGGATCAGCTATGTTCTTAATGTTGATGATCTGAAAAGTTCAATGAAATGCCTTGAGGAAGCACTGAAGGTTTATCCGGGGAAAACAAATTAGTCTCATAAAAAGAAAAACTAACCAACATGTTGTTCAAATGATTTTTTGTCATCGAATTACGCTAATTGAACGAATTAAAATTCGTATAATTCGTTCAATTAGATGATAAATTTTTTATTTGAATCTTATACGATTGGGTGTTTTTATTCAAAATCAGGATAAAGCAAGTATTTTTTCCTGATTTTTTTATACCTGTCAATATCCTCCTGCCAGCTTTTGCGGATTTCTTCTTCGCTTTTTCCTGCAATTATTTGTTCCCGCAATTCGGGTGTTCCTGCTAATCTGTCGAAGTATGAATTGAAAAAATCGTTTTTATCTTTAAAAAAATCATACATCTCAATTAATAAATTCAGATGGATTATATTCATGTCTTTTTCTTTAAAAAAATCTTTAAGATAATATCCCCTGCAACCTATGTTTTTATACGGAGGATTTAAACTTGCACCGGGAAAACTTTTTGGATAAAAAGTAGAATCTCCGTCAGAAAAATCAGGGTGACCGATTAGCTCAAAAGGAGTATTGGTTCCTCTGCCAACACTTATTATTGTTCCTTCAAAAAAACATAGTGAAGGATATAAGTAAATAGAATTCATAGAGGGTAGATTTGGCGAAGGTTTTACAGGTAGCTGATATAATTTTGTATGATCGTAATTCAAACATTTAATGATATTTAAATCACACTTTATTCCATCTTTCAGCCATCCTTCTTCATTAACCATTTTTGCATATTCACCTGTTGTCAAGCCGTGAACAACAGGAACTGGGTGCATGCCGGTAAATGATTTATATTTTTTTTCAAGCACTGGACCATCAACATAAAAACCATTCGGATTAGGTCTGTCAAGAATTATTACAGGAATATTTTTTTCTGCACATGCTTCCAAAACATAAGTCATTGTTGAGATATAAGTGTAAAATCGTGCACCAACATCCTGAATATCAAAAATTACAATATCTATATCTGAAAGGTCTTCTTTTTTTGGTTTTTTATTTTTTCCGTAAAGCGAGATAACCGGTAATCCTGTTTTTTTATCAGTTTTATTTTCAATGCTTGCCCCTGCATCAGCAGTTCCCCGAAATCCGTGTTCAGGCGAAAATACTTTAGTGATATTGATTCCAAGCTTTAATAAGCTGTCAACAAGATGTTTATTTTTTATTAAAGATGTGTGATTTGCAACAATAGCAATATTTTTTTCAGCAAGCCATGGAAAATAAATCTCTGTTCTTTCAGCACCGACTTTTATATCTTTTGAATAAATAACCTCAAGGTTTTGTTTTGATTGATTCTGTGAGCAAGCAAACGAAGCTATTATAATAACAGGTATTAAAATGAGTAAGTTTTTTTTCATAATTATTTATTTCGGAATTTCAAATTTAATCTTTTTTTAAGCCTCAGCCTTCGCCTTCGCCTAATAATATACAAACATTCCAATATTCCATTGACCTTATGAGTTTTATTTTAATTAAACTGTTTTATTACATATTTCTTTTTATACTTTTGTAAAAAAACGAAAAATTGAACACCGAATTATTCATAGCGAGACATATTATTTCAAAAAATAAAGAAAACTTTTCACGCCCAATCGTAAGGATTGCAATAATAAGCATTGCCCTCGGACTGGCAGTGATGATAGTTTCGGTTGCAATTGTTACAGGTTTTCAGTCGCAAATACGGGATAAAGTTATTGGTTTTGGTTCGCATATACAAATTAATAATTATGATTATAATGTTTCTTATGAAGCAAGTCCGATTGATAAAAATCAGGATTTTTATCCATACATTGATACTGTTGAAGGTATCAGGCACATTCAGGTATATGCAAATAAAGCCGGAATTATAAAAACCGATGAGCAGATCCAGGGAGTTGTTCTAAAAGGCATTGGAAGTGATTACGACTGGTCGTTTTTTGAAAACAAAATAATTGAAGGAAAACCTGTGATTATCAATGATACGGAAAAAACAAACGATGTGCTGATATCAAAAATAATTGCAGATAAATTAGAATTAAAGCTTAATGATGACATTAGAATGTATTTTGTTTCGGCAAGTGGGTCACAGCCAAGGGGAAGAAAGTTTAAAATTACAGGAATTTATGAAACAGGACTTGAAGACTTTGATAAGTTATTTATTATAGGCGATATTGCTCATATTCAAAAATTAAACAGGTGGGACGAAAATCAGGTTGCAGGATTTGAAGTGCTGATTGAAAATTTTAATGAATTAGATAAAATGAACGAACTCATCTATCATACGATTGGATATGATTTGAATACACAAACCATTAAGCATGTCTATCCGCAAATTTTTGACTGGCTTGATCTTCAGGATATGAATGTTATCATTATTTTGGTTTTAATGGTTTTAGTAGCCGGAATAACTATGAT
>JAUWSB010000117.1 GCA_030610255.1 Bacteroidota bacterium | reverse complement strand
GTCAAGAGCATTGCAAAAAAAATTGAGCCAACTATCAGTAAAAAACTTTTAATTCTATTTGAAGCTTTATCTTTTCTCAATATCAGTATGGATCTTTAGTATTAGCTTTTTGTCTTAATATAAATCTTTGATTTTATTAATCCGATTTTATTTAAAAAATATTTAAACGAAACACCCAAAACCCCCAGTGCATAAATCGTACTGTCTTTTAAATTAATTGATGATGCTTCTTTAAAATATTTTGTAGGGCAGGTTATTTCAGCAATTTCGTATCCTTCATAAAGTATTTGAGATAACATTTGGTTATCAAAAACAAAATTATTGGAATTTATATTGTAATTAATTTCTTCAAGAACTTTTCGTGAAAACGCCCGGTAGCCGGTATGGTATTCAGACATTTTCTTATTCATAACAATATTTTGAATAAAAGTAAGAAAACGGTTTGATATATATTTTACCATAGGCATTCCGCCTTTTAAGGCACCTTTACCTAAAATTCGTGAACCTAACACAACCTGATAAATATCATTAGCAATAATATATGCCATTGAATGAATAAGCTTAGGTGTGTATTGATAATCGGGATGAAGCATGATTATAATATCACCACCAATTTCCAATGCCTTATTATAACAGGATTTTTGGTTGCCACCGTATCCTTTATTAACATCATGCCTAATGATATGCTTTATTCCTATTTCTTTGGCAACTTTAACTGTATTATCCAGACTTTTATCATCTACTAAAATTACATCATCAATTATGTCAAAGGGAATTTCCTTGTAAGTTTGCCTGAGTGTACTTTCAGCATTGTAAGCCGGTAAAACAACCACAATCTTTTTATTAAAAATCATACTTTAGTAAGATTATAAGTTTGATTCTGCAAAATTAATTAAATTTGGCAATTCTTTTAGAAGGTATATATGATATTACAAAATTTTTATATACAGACACTTAAATTATTTAACAGCAGAAAAGTTTTTTTCTACAATCCGAAATATTCAAAATGGATATTTTTATTGCTGTTAATTCTTGTCTCATTATTTTACCAATATCATAAAATATTATTTCTCAGACCTCAAGGAGTTCATCAGTGGAGGCAGGCTGATTGTATATCATTCACGATGAATTATTATAAAGAAGGGATGCATTTCTTTAAACCTTCCATTAACAATCTTATAAGTGATAATGGAACGAGTGGTCTAACAATGGGAGAATTTCCTGCTTTGTATTATTTTAATGCTTTGTTATGGAAAATTTTTGGTCCGCATGAATTTATTTGCCGCCTTGTAAATATGTTAATTACATTTTTAGGATTATTTGCATTATTTAAAATTTTTGAAGATGTCTTAAAAGATTCTTTTTGGGCAATAGGCTTATCATTATTATTTTTCACTTCTCCAATGTATGTTTATTATTCAAGTAATTTTCTCACAAATGCACCAGCTTTCAATTTAGTGTTAATTGCATGGTATTTTTTCTATCAATTTTACAAAAATGAGAAACTAATATGGTTATTCGGTTCTTTAATGATTTTACTTTTAGCTGCATTGTTAAAAATAACTGCTTCAATTAGTTTTATTTTGTTATTAATTTTATTTTTTATTGAGTTATTTAAGCTTTATAAATTTAAAAACGGGAGAAAAATATTTAATAAACCACAAATTCAATTTATTCCTTTTTTAATTGTATTAATTGGAATTGTTGGCTGGTATTATTATGCAAGTATTTTCAATAATATTCACGGAGGAAAATATACTTTTAATGACCTCTGGCCATTATGGAGGATGGATGCGCAGGAAATCAAAATTACACTTGAAGGAATTTCAATGATTTGGATTTATGAATATTTCAATAGAACAATATTATACATAGCATTAGTATTATTTATTGTGAATTTGTTTTTATACAAGAAGATCAACAAATTTTTATGGATATCAACACTTGTTATATTCACAGGAGTTTTTCTATATCTTATTTTTTGGTTCAATGCTTTAAAAAATCATGATTATTATCTAATCAATTTATTAATTCTTTTAGTTTCAATTTTTCTTAGTTTTCTTTGTTATTTAAGGAAAAACTATTTTAAAGTTTTTAATTCACTAATATTAAAATTTGTTTTTTTAGTCTTTCTTATAAGCAATATCGGCTATTGTGAAGAACATATCCGGGGAAGGTTTTCGGGATGGATGAATGAAAGGCATTTACAGCACTTTCAGGCACTTGAAACAATTACTCCTTATCTTAGATCTTTGGGTATTGAAAGAACAGACAAAGTTATAAGTATTCCAGATATAAGTTTTAATATTACTTTATATTTGATGGATCAAAAAGGATGGACAGATTATGGGGATATTAATTTAAACCGGAGTGAAAAAATCGCAAAAAAAATAAAATCAGGTGCTGAATACCTGATAATAAATGATTCAACTATTTATAAGGAAGACAATATTCAACCTTATATAAAAAATAAAATCGGAAGTTATAAAAATATAGATATTTACGATTTACGAAATTTATAAATATGAAAATAGAAAAACTGTCAATTTTAATACCTGTTTACAATGAGGCGGAAACAATTCCGGTAATACTTGAGAAAATCATTGAGGTTGAGCTAACCGGTGGTATAAAGAAAGAAATTATTATTGTGAATGACGGTTCTACCGATAAATCCGAAGATGTTACAAATGAATATATTGATTCTCATATTGATCAGGATATTAAATTGTTCAATCAAGAAACTAACCAGGGAAAAGGAGCAGCAATACAAAAGGGGATAGAATTAGCTACCGGCGACTTACTAATTATTCAGGATGCTGACCTTGAATATGACCCGAACGAATATAATAAACTGTTAAAACCTGTAATTAATGGATTTGCAGATGTTGTATACGGGTCGCGCTTTATGGGTGGAAGCCCGCACCGCATTTTATTTTTCTGGCATTCAATCGGTAATAAATTCCTTACATTCTTATCAAACTTGTTTTCCAACCTGAATCTAACTGATATGGAAACATGTTATAAACTTTTCAGGACTGATATTCTGAAAAAAATATTATTAAAAGAAAAACGTTTTGGGTTTGAGCCGGAAATCACTTCAAAAATTTCCCGTTATCCAAATATCAGGATCTATGAAGTTGGAATATCATATTATGGAAGAGTTTATAAGGAAGGAAAAAAGATTAAAGCAATAGATGGCTTCAAGGCAATATTTTGTATTTTGAAATATAATTTATTCGACAGAAAAGTACTGAAATAATTATTCTTCACCTTTGTTATTTTTCATCCATATTGCATCCTGTCGTATCATTTCATCCAAACTAATATTTTTTTCCTTTGCTTTCTTTGCGATTTTTGCAATCCATTTAGGGCTACTTCGGATCAAATCTTCGTAATATGCGGTTTCTTTGTCTGTTGAATATAATTCAAAAGCTTTATCAATAAAGCCAAAAGCAAATTTATGTAAATTGATTTCCGAAGCTAACAAAAATATAAAATCCTGGCTTTCAATTTCCTTTTTTAAATTAAGTTCATCAACCTTTTTTGGTTCTGAATACTCTGTATTATGTGCCATTTTATTATAATACCAAAATGAATTATTCCCAAAAAGTTGAGTAGCCATACCCGCCCCGAAAATATTCCAGTAATAACTATCGGCAATTGTGATAACATTGGGCTTTATTTTATCAGGATTTTTTTCAAAAAGCAATTTAGGATAAGCCATTTTTTGATGAGGAATTGTAAATAACAAATTCATCCCATCAGCAATATCATAATCAGTATCACGAAGGTCTTTAGTAACTTCAATAGTATCCCATATAATATCAGGTATTTTAATATTTTGCGATTTTTCCATATATTTTTTTAAGGAATCAATTGCAATTGCTACTCCATATAAGCTCCAGTGAATACCGCATTTTGGAACCAAAAGATATCTTGAAGTATCTTTCATTTGTATAAAATAATCATTAAAGTCAATATAATTGATTCCTTTTTCACTACATCGTTTAGTATAATAATCGTAGTTAGTAATTGTTTTTTCAGACGGATTATATTTACCCGGAATATATTCGGGATAAAAACTTGCTTTTCCGGGTGCAAAAATCAAAACAAGCTTAACTCCAATTTTCTGAAGTGTATCCTGTAAAAATTTAACTTTTTCAATTTTATTATCAATTTTTTCTTTCCCGATAAAATCTCTACCTAAATATGCGGTTATATAATTTTTTTCATATAAATAATTTCTCTTTCCGATAATCACCCAGCTAGCTAAAGCAGTATCGTAAACTGAAAAAGCAATTTGGTTATTAACCCGTATAAAAAACGGTCTGAATCCAATATTCTGTTCAAGATAATCATTGTATTTATTTTGAAATTCTCCTGAATAATACGCTGAGAAACTAAATTCCGGTTCTTCCAATTTTTTGAAAGAACCTTTCAGAGGGTTAATTTTAAAAATATCAAACTGTTCCTGAATAAACGGCAGGATTAACAATATCAGGACTATGCTGTAGATTATATTTTTTATTTTTTTCTGCATTTGATATTAAAATCTAAAATAGATAAACGGATTAAATCCTGATGATGTAATTGATCCTATACTAATTAATGATAAAATCAAGGCTATTGAAATTATAATTATATAGCCTGTAATAGTTTTATTTTTAGTAAAAAGTTTCATTTGCCAATTTTCAACTCCTTTAATTACTGCAAAAAATGAAAAGAATATCGCAATACATAAAATAATTATGAATTGCCTGTTTAAATATATTCCTATATCACTGAAATTAAACTCAAACATTTTCCTTATAAACACCAAAGCATACGACAAATTTTCCGACCTGAATAAAACCCATCCGATTAATGTAATAATAAATGTAATAATAATGCTTGGATACTTACCGATAAATTTAAAGAATTTCAGCAGGAACAGCCTGTCCAGTATTAAAAAAAGTCCATGAAAAGCGCCCCATATTAAAAAGGTCCATGCTGCTCCGTGCCATAAACCTGAGATAAGAAAAACAATCCATAAATTAAAATAAAGTCTTCTTTTTGTAGCAACTCTATTACCACCTAAAGGGATGTATAGATAATCTTTCATCCAGCGACTAAGAGTTAAATGCCATCTTCGCCAGAATTCCGTAATGCTTTGAGAAATATATGGATTGTTAAAATTTTCGGGAAAAGAAAATCCAATCATCTTACCTATTCCGATTGCCATATCTGAATATCCGGCAAAATCAAAATATATTTGAAAAGCATAAGCAATTACTCCTATCCAGGCAAAGGGAGTAGTCATATCATCTGCATTCATAGCAAAAATCCTGTCAGCTTCCGCACCCATAACATTAGCAATTAAAACTTTTTTTGCCAGACCGATAGCAAACCTGAAAAACCCAAGCAATTTATTATCAATAGTTTCAAACTTTCTGCGGTCCTCAATCCTGTCGGCAATTTCATTAAATCTTACAATCGGACCGGCTATAAGTTGGGGAAACATCAATATGTAAAGAGCATAGTCGGTGACTTTTTTTAAGGGGGTATGCACTTTCCTGTAAACATCAACCGAATAGGTTAATTTTTGAAATGTAAAAAATGATATGCCAATTGGCAGTATAACTTTCACCCATTGAATATAATTAAATCCGAAATATCCTAATATCTCATTTACATTTTCAATAAAGAAATTAGCATATTTAAAATAAGCGAGTAATCCTACATTAAGAATAACCGAAAGAGAAAGAAATATTCGTTTTTTTCTACCAACAGATTTCGCTAATAAACTTACAATGTAATAATCAATAGCAATTGAGCCGAGTACAATAAAAATAAAATCAGGTGCACCCCATGAATAAAAGAAAATACTTGCAATTAAAGCAAACAGGTTTTTGTATTTCCAGTCAAGAAAATAATAAACAATAAGGAAAACAGGAAGGAAATAAAGTAAAAATAAACTGCTGCTAAAAACCATGGCTCTTTAAAATAAAGATAAATTAAAACACATCATCACTTTCTAGCTCATTGTATAAACCATGATTTTTATTCAATTTTTCACAGTCAAATTCAATATCCATTTCATGTAAAGGTTTTTCAAAATCACCCATACTGATACCTAATGATTCATCTTCATAAATTTTTTGCATATACAGAGCCCATATTGGCAGAGCCATATTAGCACCCTGACCTAATGTTATATTTCTGAAATGGACACTTCTGTCTTCACAACCTACCCATAGCCCTGTAGTAAGGTCGGGTGTAATTCCCATAAACCATCCATCGGACTGATTATTTGTTGTACCTGTTTTACCTGCAATAGGATTATTATACCCATATTTCAACCGCAATCTAATGCCTGTACCATACTTAACCACACCTTTTAAAAGCTCAAGCATAAGATATGCGGTTTTTTCGTTCATTGCTTCAACTTTTTTTGGAACAAATCTTTCAATAACATTCCCGTGCATATCTTCAATTCTTGTAATAAAAATAGGTTCAACATACACGCCTTTATTTGCAAAGGTGTTCATAGCACCAACCATTTCATATAGTGAAAGATCAGCCGAGCCGAGAGCAATTGAATACACAGGAGGAATAAAGCTTGTAACACCCATTTTACGGGCAATTTTAATAACTGATTGCGGAGAATATCTTTTAATCAAATGGCCTGATATCCAGTTATTTGATGTTGCCAGTGCATATTTTAATGTTATTTCTTCTCCTAATTTTCTCTTTGAAGCATTTCTGGGCTCCCATACGTCTCCTGTTATAAGTTCAATAACCGGCTGTACATTCGGTAGTTTACTGCATGGTGTTAATTCTCCTTCCTGCATGGCAAGAGTATAGAGAAAAGGCTTAAATGTTGAACCTACCTGACGTTTCCCAAGTTTTACATGATCGTATTTAAAATAGTTATAATCAATACCACCAACATAAGCCCTGACGAATCCTGTATGTGGCTCCATTGACATTAAACCTGCTAAAAGGTAATATTTATAATACTTTATTGAATCCATTGGGGTCATTACTGTGTCAATTTCACCATCCCACGAAAAAACGGTCATATCAACAGGAGTATTAAATGACAGTTTGATTGAATCAATAGGAACTTTGGCATTTCTTAGTTTTCTGTATCTTTCGGAACGCCGCATGGCTAAATCCAAAACTTTTTCAACTTCTACTTCTACAGAATCACTTTCAAAAACAAATGGTGCATTTGTATAACCCTTCCAATGTTCATAAAAAGCCGGTTGTAAATCCTGCGACAAATGCTCCCGAATGGATTCTTCGGCATATTGTTGCATTTTTGAATTTAATGTGGTATAGATTTTTAATCCATCTTTATAAAGATCATAAGGTGTTCCATCGGCTTTATAATGGCTACTACACCATTTTTTTAATTCGCCTCTTAAAAATTCCCTGAAATATCGTGCTTGTCCACGTGTATGGTCTAAAATTCCAAAATTTGACATATCAATCGGGATACGGCTAATGGAATCATACACGGCTTCGCTAATATATCCGTATTTTTTCATTTGGCTCAATACAAGATTTCTTTTTTTAAAAGCTCTTTCGGGGTTCCTGATTGGGCTATATCGTGTTGGTGCATTTACAACACCAACCAT
>JAUWSB010000037.1 GCA_030610255.1 Bacteroidota bacterium | reverse complement strand
TACGAAGTTCTCAATGGCGCATAACAAATATGGCTTACATCCTAGCGGAGGCCTGCCATTTTTCCTTTCCAGTTTCCTGCATCATTCCAAAGCGCTTGAAATTCAATCGAAAGACTATATTACAGCAGGGGAAGCACTTGAATTAGGATTGATAAATAAAATATTACAAAAAGAGAAATTTGTTGATCAAATAATTTTGGAGATTAAAAAAATCACACGATTAAAATACTGCACAATTCAACATACAAAACGACTAACAAATTTTCCCAGGAAATCTATCTTCGACTATTTTGAATATGAAGCCAGTTTGTTGAATCTATAAAAATTAACTATTTACAATAACTCCAACCTTTCTGCTAAATAAATCAACAATAAGGATAACCCAAAAGCAATAATTGGAGCTACTATCCACATTACAAAAAATTTATTTACTTCGGTTTTTCTGAATATATTTTTGAAACCCAGTTTAGCAACCCCAATTCCCAGAATAGCTGCAACATTCAATTGTACCAGTGATGTTGGAATTCCTTTTGTCATTGAAGCAATTAACAGTAGGCTTGCCGATATAAATGCAATGATAACGGCTTCTATTTTCCCAAATAATACTATTTCCTTGCCTGTTTTTCTTACAATCTTATGCCCAAATATTGAGCTGCCAATCCCAAAACTCGGTGCTACGATCAATGTTGCCAATATCATTATTAATATAAAGTTTTTTTCAATATCAACAATGTTTAATTCATTCATTGTCATCGAAGCGATTGGCCCTGCTGCGTTTGCCACATTGTTTGCCCCTCTTGAAAAAGCAACATAAAGAGACATGATAATGATTAACCATCTTAGTATAGGGTTTTCGTTGACCTTTTTAGAAATGGTGTATCCTCTTTTTCTGATGGGTTTGTATATGTATTTCCCTACCAGCAAGCTGATAAAAAAAGAAATAATTGGCAGTATAAACCAGGTTGGCATTATCTCAAACAATAGCTTATCAGAATTTAATGCATGAAAATAAATGGCCGGTGCTGTTACCGCCATTACCGTTGCCTGGCTTGTTGACTGGGGAATTCCAAATAAATTTGCGATAAGCAGGGCAATTGCCACTGAAAAAAGAATTATTGAAACAACTGTAAAGCTCATCATTTCAGGATCCAACAATCCTTTACCAACAGTTGTGGCTGTCCCTTTTCCGGCAATAATGGCTCCAAGGAAAACCATAATCCCAAACAATCCGGGGATCAGGGTTTTACGAATAATATTTGCGCCATAAGCTGCCGAAAACGCCGGGGCAGTTCCACTGCCACCCATGTTAACAGCCAGAAACATCGCTACTAAAAACGGAATTAATAAATGACTGAACAGTGGTGAAATCATGATATTTAAATGTTTTTATTGCAATATTACGATTTAAATACAAACTGTTATTTTGATACTAATTTCAGAACTCAGTAATATTGATGTTTTGGTAAAACCATACTCCAAATGATATGTTTTAAAATATTTAATTGGAATAATGGAATAGTGGAAAATTTGGAAAAAACAATTGCCTGATTTTCTGAGCACCCACATTCCGCCAAAGGCGTGCCTTCGGCACATCATTCCAATATTCAATTTTGGTTTAATGTATTTCAAACCATGACTTGCGATTTATCATAATAGAATTTTATAAAATACTGAGCTCTGAATTTGAATCTCTAAAAAAACTTAAGGTTGAATCAGCGGCAAAGTGAATCCTGAATTTAAGCTTTTTAAATATTGCAATCATTGGCTTGTTGTGTATCTTTATTTTAATATTCGTATTTTTTTGCAAAAAATATATTCCCTGCTTGCGGCAAGGCAGGCAATATCATAAAAGTCCTGATGGTTTGTTCCGGGGTATAAAAAACAACTTTTCAGCAAAATACTATGCCGGAGGCAATAAACAAATGCATAGCTGTTTGGTTAACACATTGATTTACATGTGTAATCAAAATTTACAAGAAGAAAAAGTATTTTCCTGACATAATATGCAATCTATAAGCGGACAGACGTTAGATGCCCTGTTATACCAATTTAACATCAAAATGAGCCATAGGTGAAATTATGATGTTTAAAATTGTTAATGCCGATGTAAATTTGAAGGGTCATAAAGAACGAAGTGAATTTATGGCGCATTTCAAATTACAATCGGTATTATACCGCTTCTGTTGTAAATTTCAAAATGTATTGTGGTATATCCCTGCCTGCGGCAGGCAGGTTCGACTATGATTAGGTTTGCTTTCGCAAACCTAATCAGTCTCAGTATATCTGGTCTTACTTAGATGTCATCTCATTAAATAATAATTCTGCAACAGCTTTTGTAGTCATATTATTAAAAATCAATCGTTCAGTTTTATCATTATTTGGCTGAATAACAAAATTGATTATTCGTGCATCTGATCCGAAACTATTTGTATAGATTTCGACCTCTTTATGTATTTGACCTGGAATTTTGTTATTGTCCTTAGCCAGAAGAGTAATTATCAGATCGTTCTTCTCTTTTCCATTTGCAATTATTTGCCGGCCGGTTGAATCATCCGGATGGGAATGATTGATACCACGGGCTACTTCAATCGGAAAAGATTTTTCAATCAGCTTATTAATAAGAATATAACCTATGTCTTTGTTGTTGTAAAGCAGATCTCCGAAAACTAACAGTGTAACCTTTTTGCCATGTTTATTAGTAATATGTACCCTTCTGATCGATTGTGGTATGATACTTATCTGACAGGATTCAAATACCTCATCCTCTTGTTTTGAAGTAAAGACACTGTAAAGAATATCTGTAATTTCTTTATCAAAAAGTGAACTAACACAGTAATATAATATTTTATTCTTTCTAAAGGTTTCTTCTAATTCAGAATCAGGTTTACCAATTATTACAACTTTTGCTTCAGGAATTTCCTGATTTATTATTTTAACATATTCAGGTCCGTTATCAGACAAAGATGCCGCATCTATAAAAATAACTTTGTTTTTTTCTTTGATTAAGGTACTTACAGCTTTGTGAACCGTTTCCACACAATTAACAATACAGCCCAGGTCAGTAAGTCTCGGTAAATATCCTTTTACTTCATCTAAACTTTTACAAAGTAGAGTTACATTGTGCATTTGAGTAGCTTGCAAATCCTTTTCAAGATCGGCAGGATTAATTCTTGCGATCCAACACTCATCAAAAGAATTTTCTTTAATAATGGATGGATTTGCAACTAATTCATAATTGACATCAATTATTTTTCCTGACAAAGGAGATGGAATCATGATCCTGGATTTATCATCTAAAAGAGTTCCTGCAAGAGGTAATCCCGGATATGTTATATCATTAACTTTAGGAAGCATTAAATCCATAATTTTTTTTGTAATAAAATTAGGAAGTTGGCCTCCTACCCTGACTGTGCCATCTTCACCCTGTTGTAACCAGGCAATTTCATGGAATAGAATCGGTTTACCAGACGGTTTCCATTCTTGAAAAACTGTCTTTTCTTTTAATTTTACTTCAACATCCGGGCTAAGAGGGCTTACTTACGTAATTATTTGTTTCGTTAATTTAAGTATATCATCTGGTGTGAATGGTTTTATTATATAATCAGAAGCATGTAATTTTATACATTCTAATGCAGTATCCATGCTAGGATAACCTGTAACTACAATTACAGGCAGGTCGGGTTCTTTCTCTCTTAGTTTATGGAATAGATCAATTCCATCCATTTCTTCCATTCTTAAGTCCAGAAAGACAAGATTATAATTTTTAGATACTGCTAAATCCAGCCCTTCCTGAGGACTGATTTTAGTATCCACTTTATAACCTTCATTTGATAAGATTCTTTTGAAGCTTTCGCAAACAACAGCTTCATCATCAATTACCAGTATTGAGTGTTCTGAGTTCATAATATCCTCCGTTTTTAAATTAATATTTTGGCTTTCAAGCCTTTTTTTATATTTAATTATTTACAATTTATACTTAGGCAATAAGTATTCCAGAATTCTTTATAAAAATGAAGTTGAAATTTATTCGTTGCGAATAGCCTTATAATCAGACAATAGCTGAAATGATAATAAATAAATTGCAGAATGATTTTCTGATTATTAAGAATAAATAGGGATTTTTTGTTTAAAGAATTAATACAGTGTATAAAAATATATACACTTATTTACAAAATAATTACTTTATAAAACGGAAATATTTTAAGCAAAATCTTTAGAACTTATTTTATACATTTTTAAAAGTTGATGAAAGTTAGTACGTTGCATTCCCACATCTTCTGCTGCATTGCTGACATTTCCACCTGACCGTTGAAGAGCCTCAATAAGAAATCGTTTTTCTATTTCCCTGACAGCATTTTCTTGTATTTGTTGTTTAAGCTCTTTGAATTCATTCCATTTTTGCGGTAGTTTGTGAATAAAATCCCGAAACTGTTGATCCTTAAATTCATACGGCAGATGGGCCGGTTCAATAATTTCAGAATCACAAAGAATAGCCAGCCGTTCCACAAGATTTTTTAACTCCCTTACATTTCCGGGCCAATAGTAGTTATCCATTAGTTTAATGGTTTCGGGAGCGAAATTTTTTACTGTTGTTTTGTTTTTCTTTCGAAATCTTTCTAAAAAAATTAAGGCTAATCTGAGAATATCTTCTTTGCGTTCACGTAGTGGAGGGATATGAATTGGAACTACCTGCAAACGATAAAAAAGGTCTTCCCGAAAAGACCCTTCTTTAATCATCTTCAATAAGTTTTTATTAGTAGCAACGATCAAACGAATATCAATTTTTCGTTCAATAATATCACCAACCTTTTTTATTTCATAAGTTTCCAGCACTCTTAATAATTTACTTTGTGTTTCCAGACTTATATTTGAAACTTCGTCTAAAAACAAAGTTCCTTTATCTGCAATTTCAAAAAGACCTTTTTTTGTTGCTATAGCTCCGGTAAACGAACCTTTAACATGGCCAAAAAGTTCGCTCTCCAGAAGAGTTGGAGCTAAGGCGCTGCAATCACAAGCTATGAATGGTTTATCATTTCGCAGGCTAAGTCTGTGAATCGCTTTCGCAATGAGCTCTTTACCTGTCCCGCTTTCTCCAGTAATAATGACTGTTCCATTTGTCGTCGCTACACGTTTTATAATTGAAAAAATTTTCTCCATATTAGGGGTTTTCCCAATTATTCCTTCAAAACCCTGATGCATGTGTAACTCTTTTCTTAAAGCTATGTTTTCTTTCATCAATGCCGAATGTTTAATTACTTTCTCAATAATTATTTTCAGTTCATCCGGTGTAAAAGGCTTGCTTACATAATCGGCAGCTCCATGTTTAATAGCTTCAATTGCTGTTTGAATGGTAGCATATCCTGTAATAATCACAACTTCTGAAGATATTCCCAATGCCTTGATTCTTTTTAATATTTCCATTCCATCTAAATCCGGCATTACAATATCAAGAAGGATCAGGTCGTAATTATCTGTTAATGCTTCTTTTAAGCCTTGTTGAGGATTTGTTTCAATTCTTATTTCATATTTTTTTTCCAGTGACAAAATGCGTTCACAACTTAATCCGACAATAGGTTCATCATCAATAACTAATATCCTGCACTTAACTAAATTATTTTTTTTAATATCATTCATTTTTTTATTTCCTTTTCTTTTTCTGTTGGTTTTTCTGCAGTATTATTTTTAGTAGGTAAAAAGATATTAAATGTTGTACCTTTGCCTTCTTCACTCTCACATTCTATATAACCTCCATGTTGTTGAATAATTCCATAACTAATACTTAATCCTAAACCAGTTCCTTTACCTGTCGGTTTGGTTGTATAAAACGGGTCAAATATTTTATTTAGATTTTCTTTTTTGATTCCACAACCTGTATCATTTATAGAAATAACTATATGATTTTGTTCAATCGAAGTTACTATTTTTATTGTACCTATGTTTGTAATTGCTTCTCCGGCATTAAGAATTATGTTAAGAAACACTTGTTGTAATAGGTTTTTATCGCCATAAAAATCTGGAATATTTTTTGAGTAATTTTCTTCAATAACAATACTTCTAAACTCTTTTTGATTTTTAATCAGTTTAAGAATTTGATGTAAAATATCATTAATATTTAAAAACTCTTTTTTAAAAGGGGTTTGTCGTGCAAAATCAAGAAGTCCTTTGACGATTTCACGCACCCTTGTAGTTTCTTTAATTATCACATCCAAATCATTAATGTCTTCTTCAGTATTATTTTTCTTTTGTTTAAGTAAATGGGCAAACGTTAGAACCCCGGTAAGAGGATTATTTATTTCATGGGCTATTCCGGCAGATAATCGTCCGATAGAAGCAAGTTTTTCACTTTGAAAGATCTGTTGTTGAGTAACTCTTTTTAATTCTTTCTCACGTTGTTCGATAGCTTCAGCCATCCTGTTAAATGTTTTGCAGAGGATTCCCATCTCACCGGAAGAATGGATATTACAACGGGCAGTAAGATCGCCTGCAATTATTTTTTTACTCATAGTCATAATATTATCCATTGGCTTGAGCAACTTTCTGGTATAGAAAAACAACAGGAGCAGGCTGGCAATTGCACTTATACTCACAATAATAATAAAAAACACTATAATGACCTTTTGTGGCTCTTTATATGGTTCTTCAAGCAAGCCTACATAAAGTGAACCAATTATATTATTATCCGGATCCCTGATGGGTTCATAGCTTGTAATATACCAGTTATTAACTACAAATGCCCGGTCATCCCATACCTTACCTTTATTAATAACATGATCATATACTTCAGAACTCATTCTGCTTCCTATAGCTCTTTGATCATTCGTTCCCTTAACATTTGTGGAAATTCGCAGATCATCAAAAAAAATAGTTGCAGTTCCTATATCTTCCCCTTCGTAACTCTGATCCTGAAAAACCTCTGATTTGATCTTATCAACGATTTTAAAATGATTATTTAAAAGATAGCCCCCTATAAGAAGGCCTAATCTTTTTTCCGTATTATTTGTATCTAATGATACGAAAGGAACAGCGGCGGCAATGATCATACCCCTCTTTTCGATCTTTTTTGAA
Organism: Bacteroidota bacterium; assembly: GCA_030610255.1. Taxonomy (GTDB): domain Bacteria; phylum Bacteroidota; class Bacteroidia; order Bacteroidales; family JADFUO01; genus JADFUO01. Next base: position 8,280 of record JAUWSB010000037.1, on the reverse strand, counting down.
ATGGAACGTGACTTAGGAGTATCTTCTATTTTGATGATCGCCCGGTTAGCCAATTCCTCACTTTCATTTTGCAATATTTCTTGTGAGACCACCATAGTTCCTTTTGCCGGTTTCCATTCTTCTAATACTTTTTTAATTATGGGTATTTCAGATATATCATCACCCTTTTTTTGCGGATTATGCGCACGATATATTACCCGCCCATCTGTCCCGACAAGAGTTAGCATTTCCATACCACTGTTATTGTAAATATTTTGTAAAACTTTTCCAAGGTCTCCCTTAACCTCTTGTTCCAGAGGATACGATATTCTTCGACGGATAGATATTGCTTTCAGGACCTGTTCTATTTGATTAATAGAATTGTTGTAAATATCACGAGCTGAATTTAAATCAAGGCGGACGCGGGTTTGAACCTCTGAAAAATATACATTCCCAACATAAAGAGATGTAACAACAGCTAATATAATATTAGAAGCTAAAATAATTATAATTAATCCTATTGATAGTTTTAATCGAATTGACATAATAGCTTTCCCTTTCTTTTTGGACAAAAAATTTATACAAAATTAGTTGAATATTTTTCTTTAGGCCCAAAAATCAGTAAAAAATATTTAGTGAATGAATTTACTCGTAATGTTCCTTTAATTTGGAAACCATTATGTTAATTAGGTTTTGCAAGGGTCTTTTAGCCATCATTGCAAGCATGGGGTTCATATTGGCTTTTAATTCAAGTTGGACTTGTGATTGATTATTTTCAGCAGGTTCAATATTGCACATCATGTTAAAATCAAAGGGCACTTTTCCATCAGAAGCAATATGAATAAAAGAAAATTTATTTGCTTCCTTGATTCTCATTCCAATATCAGCCATTCCTTTAACGGTAAAAGAACAAGTATCTTCGGTTGAATTCCAATTAATTACCTGTTCAGGCATCAGTTTCTCAAAATTATTGAAATTGCTCAGAAAATTAAATATTTCTTCATTCGGTTTATTTATTGAAACTTTATCGGTTTTGATGTTCACCATTTCTTAGGATTTTCTCTCCATCTTACTAATGATTGAATATCAGATTCGTTGATGTAATTGGTTTCAACAGCTTTACGGATTAAAAAATTATAATCTGAGAGGGTGATTAATTTACAGTCTGCTTTTTCAAAGTTTTCCTTGGCAATTGTTAAATCATAAGTAAAAATTGCTACCATCCCTTTAATATTGCATCCGGCTTTTCTGAGTGCATTAACAGCATTCAGACTGCTTTTTCCTGTTGATATCAGATCTTCGACAATAACTACCGATTGACCTGATTCAACTATTCCTTCAATTTGATTCGTTAAGCCATGTTTTTTCTGAGACGATCGTATATAAACAAATGGCAAGCCAAGTTCCTGGGCAACAAGAGCCCCCTGAGCAATACCTCCGGTAGCTACTCCTGCTATAACATCAACCGAGCCAAATTCTTCATTAATAATTTTTACAAACTCCTGCCTTATATAAGTTCTTATCTTCGGAAAGGAAAGCGTAATGCGGTTATCACAATAAATCGGTGATTTTAATCCTGATGCCCATGTAAAAGGATTAGTAATATCTAATTTTATTGCTTTAATTTGCAGTAGAAAATCTGAAATTGTTAATGCGGTTTCTTCATTAAATATCATAAAACAAATGTATAAAGTTTTTATTAATAATAAAGCTGTTGTTTTTGTTGAAGATATGAACAACTTGCAAGTATCGGAAAATGACAGGGTGCTTAAATATACTTCAGCTAAAGTGTTATTTGCTGAATTTGAGAAGTTTATAAAAGATGACAGTAAAACAAATTTATATATTATTAGTGAAAAAAATGTTGAAAAGTTATTCAAAATATTCATATCGTTTTTTAAAGAAATTGAAGCTGCCGGTGGGATGGTCAGAAATGCGGCAAATAAAATTATGTTGATTTATCGTTATGATAAATGGGATTTGCCGAAAGGAAAGATGAAAAAAAATGAGAAACCCGAAAAAGCAGCTATCCGTGAAGTGATGGAAGAAACAGGAATTAGTGATATTAAAATTATAAAAAAATTACCTTGTACGTATCATATCTACACTTTAAAAGGAGATAATATTATTAAAAAAACATACTGGTATGAAATGTTTACCGAATCAATACAAATGCCTGTGCCTCAAACCGAAGAAGATATTACTGATGTAAGATGGATGAACAAACAGGAAATTACAAAAGCCCTAAAAAATACATATCGTTCAATTTTCGAATTGTTTTGTTTATAGAAATTTGTATATTTGTTTTTTAAAATATACATCATGAAAAAAATTGCAGTTTTTCCAGGTTCCTTTGACCCGATAACAAAAGGTCATGAATCAATTATAAAAAGAGCAATGCCGCTTTTTGATGAAATAATTATTGCTGTTGGTGAAAATTCTGAAAAAGAGAGTTTTTTCCCGATAGAAAAACGTATGAAATGGATTAAAATGGTTTTTGCTGATTTTTCTTCAATTACTGTAACAAAATATAAGGGCTTGACAGTTGATTTTTGTAAAAAGAATAATGCAAAATATCTTTTAAGAGGATTGAGAACCTCAGCCGATTTTGAATTTGAACGAAGTATCGGGCAGGTTAATAAAAAACTCTTTCCGGAAATTGAAACGATTTTTCTTTTAACAACACCAGAACTAACTGCTATAAATTCTTCAATTGTTAGGGATATTATTCGTCACGGTGGCGATCCCTCACAATTTGTACCTGATGAAATAGATTTATAAAAAATAAACCATCTGGAATATCGTTTATACCGAAGTTGGTTTGATTTGCAAAAATAGGATTTCGGTATAATATATTTTTCCCATATTTATGAAAAAATCACTTTTTCTTTTATTCGTTTTTGCCTTTATTACCGGAAATATATTTGCTCAAAAAACAATTATTAAAGGAATTGCAAAAGGAGCAACCGGAAAAACAATCCGTGTAATAACTTATGCCGACCAGATTTCCTATCTTGAAAAAACAATTGCAAAAGCTTCAATTAATAATGAAGGAAAATTCAATCTTGAATTTGACTTGCAGAATACGATATTTTCTTATCTGACAATTGATTTCCAAAGAGCAGAATTTTATATCGAACCCGGCAAAAAATATAATCTGGAAATTAGTTATGATACAAGTCAGCAACAATATTCATTCGTAGAACCTGTAAATCTTTCTTTTCAAATACAAAACCCTGATAAAAATGAACTTAATTATTTAATCCAAAATCTGAATATTATTTATAATGATTTTGTATTCAATAACTTTGATAATATTTACAAAAAACGACAAAAATATCTGGTTGACACATTAAGGAAACGTATTGACAGATTTTTTTCAGGTATTACAAATGAATATTTTGAAAATTATGTTAAATATAAATTAGCTTCGGTTGAACAGTTTGCCAAATTAAAAAACACCGAATCTCTTATCAAAACATATTTTATTAACCTGCCCATACTTTACAACAATATTGAATATATGGATTTTTTCAATAATTTGTTTACAAGGTATTTAATGGTTACTTCAAGAGTAATTAAATATCAGGATTTGGTTGAAACGATTAATGAAAAAGCAAGTTATGATGATTTTAAAAAGGTGATTGATAAAGATGATTTATTGAAAAATTCCGGAATTAGTGAGTTGGTGCTTCTTAAGGGATTGAATGAGCTTTACAACACACAGGGTTTTAAAAGAAAAAATATTCTTAAAATCCTAAAAGAAATTTCAAATCAGAGCAATTCAAAACAAAACCGGTTGATTGCAAACGACCTGATTATTAACCTGACAAAGCTTTCGTATGGTACTCCAGCCCCGGATTTTACATTAAAAGATAATAATAATGAAATATCATTAAGTGATTTTAAAGGCAAGTTTGTTTATCTGAATTTCTGGAATACACAATGTAAACCTTGTATTGATGATATTAAAATTATTAAGGAACTAAAAACTAAGTTTGGCGATAATATTGAGTTTATTAATATTTCTACAGATAATAAATTGATAAAATTACATGAGTTTTTAGCATTGAATAATTATTCCTTAGTATTTCTTCATTATGATAATAAAATGGAATTGCTTGAAAATTATAATATTAAAACTTTTCCTTCATATATTTTAATTGATAATCAGGGTAATATTTTAAGATGCCCTGCTCCCAAACCTGATGCAAATCTTGAAAATTACTTCAGAGAATTATTAAGCATTGAAAACTCCGATCATTAAATTCAATTTCTTTCGTTATAATTCATAAATTTCAACTAATTTTGCAATTAGTATTAAAGGAACTTTTTAATGGTTTATAAGACTTTATGTCAGAAAAATTCGGAATATTATTAAGGAATGATTATTGTATAATTAGACTTCGTCTATAATATCAAAAAACCATAGTTTAATCATGATAAAGATATTAAATGCTTTTTTAGGAAATAAATCCGGCAGGGATGTAAAAGCACTAACCCCGACTCTTATTAAGATCAAAGAGGCATACGAAACCATCTCACAGCTTAGTAATGATGAACTGAGAGCGAAAACTCAGGAATTTAAACAACAGATAACCGATTATATTGCCGACAAAGAAAATCAAATAAATGAGATTAAAAAAAAGATAGTGCTTGAAGATAATATTGAAGAAAGGGAAAAAATGTGGGAAGTTGTTGATAAGTTAGAGAAAGAAAGTTATGAAAAAAGTCAGGAAATATTAGATAAGATACTTCCCGAGGCTTTTGCAGTAATGAAGGAAACGGCAAAACGGTTTAAAGAAAATGAAAATATTGAAGTTACGGCAACAGAAATGGATCGTGAATTAGCTGCAGAAAGAGAAAACATAAAAATTGTCGGAGATAAAGCTGTATATAAAAACTCATGGGTTGCGGGCGGAAGTATAATTACATGGGATATGGTGCATTATGATGTGCAGCTTGCCGGCGGAATAGTGCTTCACCAAGGGAAAGCAGCTGAGATGGCAACAGGTGAAGGTAAAACATTGGTAGCTACTTTGCCGGTTTATCTTAATGCTTTACCCGGCAAAGGTGTTCACATAGTTACGGTTAACGATTATCTTGCCAAACGTGACTCTGAGTGGATGGGTATTTTATATGAGTTTCACGGATTAAAGGTTGATTGCATTGACAAACACGACCCCAATTCCGAACCAAGAAGAAATGCTTATTTAGCCGATATTACATTTGGAACCAACAATGAATTTGGTTTTGATTACCTGCGTGATAATATGACCGGAAACCCTGATGAACTCGTTCAGCGTCAGCATAATTTTGTTATTGTTGATGAGGTTGACTCTGTTTTAATTGATGACGCACGTACCCCTCTGATCATTTCAGGTCCTACACCTCAAGGCGATAAACAGGATTTTGACGAGTTAAAACCCACAATCTTAAAATTATATAATGCCCAGAGATCTCTTGTAACAAAAATTCTTGCAGATTCAAAAAAATTATTAAGTGATACTTCCAACTCTGAAAATGAAAGAAAAGGCGGTGAATACTTATTCAGAGCTTTTCGTGGATTGCCTAAATACAAGCCTCTTATTAAGTTCCTTAGTGAGCCGGGCATGAGAGCCCTCATGCAAAAAACCGAGAACTTTTATCTTCAGGAACAGGCAAAACACATGCATAAAATTGATGATGAGCTTTATTTTGTTATTGATGAAAAAAGCAATACCATTGACCTTATGGAAAAGGGAATTGATTTGATGACCGAATCATATCAGGAACCTGACTTTTATATTTTACCGGATATTGGTTCTGAAATAGCTGACCTTGAAAAATCAGGACTACTTGAAGATAAAATCCTTAAAAAAAAGAATGAATTATTGCGTGATTATTCCATAAAATCCGAAAGGGTGCATACAGTAAATCAATTGCTTAAAGCATATTCTTTATTTGAAATTGATGTTGAATATGTGATTATTGAAAATAAGATTAAGATAGTTGATGAACAAACAGGGCGAATCATGGAGGGCAGGCGGTATTCTGATGGCTTACATCAGGCAATTGAAGCAAAGGAAAATGTTAAGGTTGAAGCTGCAACACAAACTTATGCCACAATCACTCTACAGAATTATTTCAGGATGTATAAAAAATTATCAGGGATGACCGGTACTGCTGAAACCGAAGCTGGTGAATTGTGGGATATCTATAAACTGGATGTGGTTGTAATTCCTTCAAATAGGCCCATTGTTCGTGACGACAGACAGGACCTTGTTTATAAAACCAAAAGAGAAAAATTTAATGCTGTAATTGATGAAATAATAGATTTAGTAAGACAAGGACGACCTATCCTTGTTGGTACAACTTCAGTTGAAACTTCTGAATTGCTGAGCAGAATGCTCAAGCGAAGAAATATCAGGCATAATGTCCTGAATGCCAAGCTGCATCAGAAAGAAGCCGATATTGTAGCCGAAGCCGGAAAAGCAGGAACAGTTACAATTGCGACTAACATGGCTGGTAGGGGAACGGATATTAAATTAGGGACAGGAGTTGTAGATGCAGGCGGCTTGGCAATCATTGGTACTGAGCGACATGATTCAAGGCGAGTTGACAGGCAGTTGAGAGGACGTGCAGGGCGTCAGGGTGACCCCGGTAGCTCTCAATTTTTTGTATCGCTTGATGATGACCTGATGCGTATGTTCGGATCAGGCAGAATCGCAAATATTATGGACCGGCTCGGATTAAAGGAAGGTGAAGTGATTCAGCATTCAATGATAACTAAATCAATTGAAAGGGCGCAAAAAAAGGTGGAAGAAAACAACTTTGGAATCCGAAAACGTCTTCTTGAATACGATGATGTAATGAATAGCCAAAGGGAAGTGATTTATAAAAAAAGAAGACATGCATTATTTGGAGAAAGACTTGCTGTTGATATTTCAAATATGATGTATGATGTTTGCGAACAAATTGTGCTGGATTATCAGGAGCAGCGCGACTTTGAAGGCTTTAAACTTGAATTGCTGAAAACCCTTGCCATTGAATCGCCATATAACGAAAAGGAATTTTTCTCAGTAAAAGCCGATGAAATCACTGAAAAGTTATTCCATAATGTTTATAAAAATTACAGAGAAAAATCTGATTTGATAGCAAAAAAATCCTATCCTGTTATCAAAGATGTTTATGAAAGAAACACTCAGTATGAAAATATTGCCATCCCGTTTACCGACGGTTCAAAAACCATGCAGGTTGTTGCAAATCTGAAAAAAGCTTATGAGACTCAGGGTAAAGATGTAAATCTTGCAATTGAAAAAGGTATTACTCTTGGAATGATTGATGATTCATGGAAAGAGCATCTGCGTGAGATGGATGACCTGAAGCAATCGGTTCAGAATGCTGCTTATGAACAAAAAGACCCGCTTTTAATATACAAATTTGAATCATTTGAATTATTTAAAAGTATGGTACAAAAAATTAATAAGGATATTGATTCGTTTTTGATTAAAGGTGATATACCAATACAAGACCCTGACAGGATTCAGGAAGCACAGGCACCACGTGGACTGGATATGAGCAAAATGAAAGAAGAACGAACCGATATGCTTTCGCAGGCATATACCGATACTCAAGGACCTCGTAAAACTCAACCGGTTAAAGTGGATAAAAAAATCGGACGAAATGATAAAGTTAAAGTAAGGTATAACGATGGGAGGGAAGTTATGAAAAAATATAAGCATGTTGAGCATGAAATAAAAAGAGGTGCTTGCCAGATGGTGAATTGATGGTGCTATTTATGTGAAAAGTATTAATAATTTTGTAGTAAATACTGTATAGAAATTTGTAACGAAATAAATTCCAAGCTCCAAATAACAAAATACAAATAAATTTGGTGCTTGTGTTTTGGAATTTAAGTGTTAATAACTTTTGATACGTGAATAGTTAAATTTTTTCTAAATAATATGCAGGTATTAAAAATTTATTTATTATATTTGAGTGATTTTAAAATAAAAAATAATATATTTGGAAGATTTTTCAAATCTGAATAAAAAATAAACCAAAATGAACAATATAAAATTTATACATTTTGCTATTCGATTTTTTAATATAAAATCTGTATTATCTAAATATTTTTCAATATTCTTTTTCTTTCTATTGTTTTTACCTTCACAGGTGTTAGCAGAAGGATCTAAAGAAATTTATATAGGTAATAACTCTACAGGGCTTTTATTCTGTAATGATTTTCTAACACAATGTAACTATCCTCCCGGGTATAATGGTGAGCGTACACAATTTGCCATCTACGAATGTGACAGT